>CAZBOM010000014.1:0-9732 GCA_964493375.1 uncultured Mageeibacillus sp.
TTCCGCCATGCTCAATATTTCTAGCCGCTCCGAAGAATCGTTTTGGACCATACAGCGCACCGGGGTCGAGACCTCCGGACAATGTACGCCCTGTCGGGTTGATCGTCAAGTTATAGGCGCGACCCATACGCGTGATACTATCGAGCAAAATGACGACATCTTTTCCGAGTTCGACGAGTCGCATCGCGCGCTCGAGAACGAGCTCCGTAATGCGCACATGGTTCTCGGGTGTTTTATCAAATGTCGAGTAGACGACCTCACCCTCGATCGAACGCTGCATATCCGTCACTTCTTCGGGACGCTCATCGATAAGAAGAACGATGAGCTTCGCGTCAGGGTTATTCACGGTAATCGCGTTCGCTATTTTCTGTAGAAAAATCGTCTTACCGGCTTTAGGCGGAGATACAATCATGCCTCGTTGGCCTTTTCCGATCGGGCAAATCAAATCGATAATACGAGTTGAAAGCTCTTCGCGACTTGTCTCCAATGTATAGCGTTGTCTCGGATAAATAGGTGTCAAACGATCAAAGTGAGGGCGGCGAATCATCTTGTCCGGTGTTTCGCCATTGACCTCGCGGATGTAAAAAAGCGCCTTGTAGCGATCATTATCGCGTTGTTGACGCACAGGTCCCGTGACGAGATCACCCGTGCGCAAATTGAATCGGCGTATATATTGAGGCGGCACATAAATATCGCGGCTACTTTGAATATAATTGTCGACGCGGAGAAAGCCGTATCCTTCAGGCATCACTTCCAGCACACCCGTCATGATTTCTTGAGGTTTTTCTTCGCTCTTCTCTTCGTCTTCAGCGTGCTCGTCGCTTTCGAGATCTTGAGGGAGTCCGTTTTCAAGTGATTCCGTAGACGTTTCATCTTTCACAGGCTCAACGCTCACCTCTAACGTCTTCACATCAGAGGAGGATTCTGCTTCTTCTTCGATGTCGGCATCTTTCGCCGGCTTCGTTGCGCTCGCTTTACCAACCGTTCGCACCGATTTTGACGTCTTCTTCTCTTCTTCCGATTCCGTCTTTTTGCTTTTCGTTGTACGAGTTTTACGAGTCGATGTTTTCGCTTTTTTAGCCGTGCTCGATTCAGAGGAAGCCTTATCCTCTTTTGGCTCGGAAGGTTTTACCTTCTCGTCTCCCTCGACCTGCGCGACTTCATCTGTGACAGCCGCCTCTTCCACCTTAGACTTTTTATCGTCACGGCGATCTTTATCTTTTACTTCAACTGAGCGAGATTTTCGAGATTTTTTCTCGACTTCTTTGTCAACGGATTCGTTGTCTTGATCAGCTTTCATTTTGGCGCCGGGAATAACCATCTCTTCTTTGACGCTTGAAACAACCGAAGCTTCGTGTGGATCTTCGGCAACACTCATCAAAAAATCGAGCAGTTGTTGTTTCGTCATGCGACTTGTATCAGTTGGTGTAAGCAACCCAGATATATGGGCTATCGCGGCGAGATCTTTCTTCGTTTTGCCACGCAGATCAGGCTGTGCCATAGTAGCTCCTCTATTTCATCTTGAACGTGCGATGTCAATGCATCTATACACGTCATACGTTCCCCTTAACTTTTGTTCCCATGGAGATCGAATTGAACTTTGATTCATTCCCTTGATACGACAACCATAGTAGTTGCAGATGTTATGAAAAACATAGCTTGGGAATCAACGCAAGTATAAAACAAGCATCTTGAATCCGTCAACTTATTTTTTTGACTCAATTCAAAATGAAAATACTCGTTTACAATCCCGCTAAATCAGAGAATTTGTCCATGATATTGAGCGCGATGCCGGTCCCGATCGCGACGCATGAGACGGGATCTTCCGCGACAATGACTTCGATACCGACTCTTGTCGCAAGCATGCGGTCGAGTCCGTACAGGAGCGAGCCCCCGCCTGTCATGACAATACCGCGTTGACTTAAGTCCGCCATCAATTCCGGTGGAGTCTGTTCGAGAACCGAGTGGATCGCTTCAAAAATCGCGCTGACCGGTTCTTCAAGCGCTTCAAGCATCTCCGTCGAGCTGATCGTCAAGATCGCCGGCATGCCCGTGATCAAGTTGCGACCGCGAACTTCCATCGTGAGTTCTTCTTCACGAGGATAGGCGCACCCGATATTGATCTTCAACTCTTCGGCCGTTTGCTCTCCGATAAGAACATTATGTTTACGACGGATATAGCGGATGATCGCTTCGTCGAACTTATCTCCCGCCACTTTTATCGAAGTATCGACCACAGGGCGACAGAGCGAGATGACAGCGATGTCAGTCGTGCCTCCGCCGATATCAATGATCATACTCCCGCTCGCTTGCGTAATATCGATCCCCGCGCCAATCGCGGCAGCGATCGGTTCACGAATCAAGAATACTTGACGTGCTCCGGCATGGCGACAAGCGTCTTCAACAGCCTTTTGCTCGACCGGCGTAATGACACCGGGAACGGAGACGACAATCGTCGGCTTAAAATAGCGTGAGAGAAAACCTGTATTAATACGGTTGATAAATTCTTTTAGCATGATCTCTGTCACTTGGAAATCAGAGATGACGCCTTCGCGTAACGGTCTGACGGCTTTGACAATATCGGGAGTACGCCCAAGCATAAGGCTGGCGCGTTCCCCCACGGCTAGAACTCTTCCCGAGCGAGTATTCACGGCCACGACAGAAGGTTCTCTTAATACAATGCCTCTTCCGTGCACATAAACGAGCACGGTGGCTGTTCCTAAATCAATTCCAATATTAAGACCAAAACCCATTTATAACTTCCATTTATTTACTCTGCCAAGCTGGATTCATCGAGACACGCCGTGACAGTCGGACTAACCACTACGCTTCTTATCACCGTCATGTTAACCGATGTCATCCAGACGTTCAGATTGTTTGACATATGACGTCATGATACAATAGTTCGCAAGCATGGGCAAGGAAATTTCACTGGCTTGAATGATCAAATTCGATCAATTTTCATGGTGTCAATGATCGTTTCTCTCTATGTTGTCGAAGTGGTTTCCTGCCAAAGGAGCGTGTTGTGCTGAAGCTTGTCGGATATACTCTGACGCTGTTTTATTTGACGGGAGTCTTTTTCCCAGACTTTTTGCCTGCGATCGTCATCTTGATTTCGCAGATGGCCGGTCATGTGGCTTTCGCTATTTTCGCGCTTCTCATCGCGCGAGGTTTGCGGAGAAGTACCAATCATTTTCTCTATTTTCTCCGACTCGTGGTCGCTGCTTTCGTGACACAGATTATTGTTGCCCTTATCACATGGCAACGACAAATTGTATTTATTGAGAGAAACGCACTATTCACGTATGCCGCGTCGCTTGCGATGCTTGCAGGTTTATCGATGGCCGTCGGATGCTATCACGATCTCGTGGCGCATGCTATACCGGCAGGTGGAAAGTGGGATAAGAAATCACTTTTTGGTGTTCCGGTCAATCCCGGCAATTATCGAATATCCCCTGTCGTCGGTCTTGTGATCGGACTTTTCACCATTGGACTCTCTGTCTTCGTCACACTGTTTTTCGATTTTTCTCATAGTTTATTCGGTTTACTCTTTGGAGTCGTCGCATTTTTCGCCATGCGCGGTGATGAGGAACCACGCCTCTCTCGCTTTAAGCGATCGATCTTTGCGAACACCACGTGGCTTCTGAGGACTTTACTTTACATCGTCGCACTCACACTTGCCTTCGCGCTCTTTGACATGATCGTTCGCCGAGCGGGTTCCACGTATTCTTTTACTCGCATGGCCTCACTTCTCGCCATACCGCTGGCCACCATCTTGCCGGAGCCGAAGAAACCTCCGCGCAAAGTGCGCCAATGGCTGACATACGGGGCGCTTCCGGCGCTTCTTTCACTTGTCGCGATTGTTCATTGGATCATCAATCCTTAAACTGAATGATTCGTACACCGTTTATTCTCTTGATCATAGGCGTGACGACATCGACGTTTCCAACGAATTTCAGGAAACAAAGCAAACGATTTAATAATAGAATGATTTACCCTAATTTTTCTTTAAGAGCTTCTTGAAGCGTCTGCGAAAAATTGATACCGGCGTCCTCAGCTTTGCTATTTAACCAAGAGGGAATGGTCAGTGTCTTTTTAACCGCTCTGCTTTCCGTCATTTTCCTGTATTTCATTGAATCGGCGACAACCAAAGTCACCATGGAATTCTTGTTTTGTTCGATGAGATCAGACATTGAGGATGCTTCAGGGAATTGCTTTTTATTGTCCTCAAATGCAACCGCAAGACTAGCTAGCAAATCTTGACCCATTTCAATCGCTTCGGGCACAGTTCGTGCTTGCGTCATTGATTCAAAATCGGGCAAGGAAACGAGATAATCAATATCCGTTTCATCTTCTTCAAAGGTAATAATAATTGGATACACGTATTTCATCTTGACCTCCAAAAACTAATCACAACAACTGTCTTTTTTTATGATCGTTTGTGCGAGATTTTCTTTGATTTCTTTATGCCGCGGGATCGCTTCAATTTCTCCGTCTTTTCCATAGATGCTATGGCGTCCACCATCTCTGATAAGCTTCCATCCATTTTTTTCAAGGAGTCTGATCAAATCCCGCCTTTTCACTTTTTGCTCCTGCTTATTCAATTATACGTATTAACACGTATTTTATCAACTTAAAATTATTCCTAATCGTTCTCGCTTTTAAGGCTGACTTGATAATCAAAACCTTGCATAACCGTCTATGCATCAAACATGTGGAACACTATCTTATGAAATGCCGTCTCCTAAATTTTCTGTCATGGCGAAATCTGTATAAAAGCAGTTTCAGATTCTATGAGAGAAAAACCGATGTAACTTTATTTACCCGCAATCATAATGGCAGCTTCCGGCGAAAAGGTAAGCAATAAAAAGAGACTTGATGATAGTCAGGCTAAACTTGAAACGCACACTATCATTCGAACAATTAAAAACCCCCGCAACCATTGGCTACAGGGGTTTTTATTGGCGGAGGGCAAGAGATTCGAACTCTCGATACCTTTTGACAGGTACACGCGATTTCCAGTCGCGCTCCTTCAGCCAGCTCGGACAACCCTCCATTGATGCGTGACATTTGATGTCGTCACGAAATGTGATGCCCAGCGACATGCGATGAGCCACTGAGCATAGCGATAGTAACACGGGCGTTTCTCAATTGTCAATGAAACAGAGTGTAACGTAGAGGCACGTTATTTGTAGAAGTCAACACACGTCTATAAAATTGAGTCAAACGAATCTGTAAATGCTTTTGCTGGGAGGATTGACCCATGAGAAGCGTTCGATACATGATCGCTGAGACGGTCATGCGATTAAGCGGCTACAAGAAACTCTTCAATCTTGATGAAGAGAAACTGAACGCGCGCATGGAGAAAGCGAAGAGCAAGCGAAAGACGTCGCCTCCGCGCTTTATGTCTCGTCGCCATCGTGTTCATGAGCTCACCATAAATGAGAGACCTTGCCATATCGTCACCCCCAAAAAAGGAGAGCCCTATAAGAAAGTTATTCTGTTCCTTCACGGTGGCGGCATGTTCATTGAAATGACTGTATTTCACTGGATCGTCGTATCGAAGCTTGTGAAACGGCTGGGTGCGGAAGTGTGGATCCCTGCTTATCCGTTGGCGCCGGATAACAGTTTTGAAGATGCAACGGAAATGTTGTCGCAGGTGTATCGACAAATGCTCGAGCAATATGCGCCGGGACAAATTGTTTTTCTGGGCGATTCATCAGGCGCGGCCCTCAGCCTTATGCTTTGCCATCACAATAAAAGATCAACGAGACCTCTATCCATGCCCGAGAAAGTCATCCTTGTTTCTCCGGGGATGGTCACGGGCATCGACGCGCAAATGAGAGAAGAAATGAATCGCATCCTCCCCCATGACCCCATGTTAGGAACGGGATTCATGGACGCCATCGCAGGCATTATGTCGCTACAAGAAGATCAGGAAGACTATTTCTCCTCTCCTTACAACGGAGATCTGTCAGGTTTTCCGCCCGTGTTTATTTTTTCGGGTACGTATGAAATTTTTTACGCGCAAATGCAAACCATCGTCCGGAGACTTGAAGAAGCCGGCGTCTCCGTCAAATTAATCGCGGGAGAGAAAATGATGCATGTCTGGCCTTATATGCCGATTTCGCCCGAAAGCAAACAGGCCTTACATTTAATCATCGACATCATCAAAGCAGACGTCTAGCCTGCTTTAATCCTGCGAAAATTCCTGTCTTTGAAGGGATAGTTGCGAAGCGAGACATCAAAGTGGCACAACGATTTATTAGCATCAGAGCAGACGTCTAGCCTGCTTCAATTTCTTATCAGTAAAGGGATGATAGCGAAGCGAGACATCAAAGTACAACGACTTTCTGACAACTGTTTTAAAGTGGCTGAATGTCTTGAAACTCTCTTTTCCGTGATAGCTCCCCATGCCACTGTTCCCGACACCTCCGAAAGGTGTGTGCGGTGACGCGATATGAAGAAGGCAGTCGTTGACGCATCCACCGCCAAAAGACACTTCGTCGATCACACGTTTTGCGAGGGCTTTATTCTTGCTGAAAAAATACAGGGCGAGCGGCTTGGGCGCCGCCTTAATTTCTTTGATGACACGGTCAAGGTCGTCATAGACAAGAATAGGCAGGATGGGACCGAAAATTTCTTCTGAAAGTACGGGCGCGTCTTTCTCAGGGTTCAGTATGATCGTCGGTTCAATCTGAAGTCGCTCCTCATCTCCGAGTCCGCCCGACACAACACGTTGTCCCTCAATCAAGTGCATGAGACGATCGTAATGCTTGCGATTGACAATTCGCGGATAGTCGCGACGATAATGCTCTTTCGATTCAAATGTACCAGCAAAACTCTTTGCGAGAGCTTCCACGAATTCATCGGCGACGGCACGATGCACAAACACGTGATTAGGAGCAATGCATGTCTGCCCCGCGTTCGTCAATTTTCCAAATGTCAACCGTTTGGCTGTCTTCTTAATATCGGCGCTTTCATCGACGATGACGGGCGACTGTCCGCCGAGCTCAAGCGTAACAGGCGTTAAATGCTTTGAAGCTTTTTCCATCACGAGTCGGCCGACGACTGGGCTGCCTGTGAAAAAAGTATAGTCAAACGGGAGATCGAGCAAACGCTCATTCTCCTTTCGGCCGCCTTCGACGACAAAAGCGACACCCTCCGGCAAACTCTCGCGGATGATCGTCGCCATGACAGACGATGTGCGCGGGCTATAAGCCGAAGGCTTGACAAGACAGACATTGCCGGCCGCGATGGCCCCTACAAGAGGACCCAGAGTCAGGAGCACCGGATAGTTCCAAGGCGACATAATCAGACAAACGCCGTATGGTTCCGGATGAATATTGACAAGAGAGGGCATCTGCCCGACTGTCGCGCGCGCGCGCTTGGGTCGCATCCATCTTTTCAGACGTTTCGATACAAACGTTAACTCAGAGAGCACAAGACTGACTTCCGTGAGAAATGCCTCATACTCGCTCTTATTCAGATCGTCTTTGAGTGCCTCATAGAGTTCCTTTTCGCGATGCCTTATTCCTTTGGCTAGAGCCTCTAGGCAAGCTTTTCGAAATGCGTGAGATCTTGTCTTATTCGTTTCAAAAAACGACTTCGCTTGTTGAAAAATTCTCTCAATTTCTTCGTGATTCATGTCGATCTCCCTCGATTGGTTCTCTCGTACTCACCTAAAGCCAAGTGTATCAAACGTTTTTGCGATTAGTTTACTTTTAAATTTATCATACTGAACCAATTGTCAATGACGTTGTTTTCGTCTTGATTCGGCGGCCGTAGGGCTTCGCCGACTTAAGATAGTTTACCTAATCCGTCAAAGTCTCACTTAAGATTCACTTTCGCCATTTGGCGCTTCGTAAAGAAATAGCTGAAGATAATGAATGCGATGCCGATCAAAACAGATCCGAGGCCGATGTCAACATGACCGCCACCGAGTTGTATCATCTCTTTGAAACTCATATTTTGACCTTTAAAACCTTCCTCGAGAAACTGACGAAAAGCCAATTCATTAACGATTCGATAGTGAACACCGGCGGAGTCAACCGCGACTCTAAGACTCAGCGGTATAAATAAAAAGCTCGCGACACCGACGATCTGATTCACAAGGTATGTCAGTAAATAGACGATGAACGGACCTCCGGCTCCAAATCGAGCGAACCGCCGTCCCGTCCCCACGGTGATACACAAACTATAGATGGCGAAGAAACTGAGGTAGATAAAGAGCCACATCACCAAGGCCAGCACGATAGCGACCATTTGGTTGATCTCGAAAAAAGCAAGAAATTTCCGCAAATCATTGAAGAAGCCACTGATTCTCCCAAATCCGATACCCTGCGAAAGACCTCTTGCCAGCATCAAAATAAACAGTCCGAAAAGAGTCGACAAGGTGGCGATCACATAGAGTGCGAAGCCGCTGATTAGTTTCGCCTGGTATCGCTGTGAAGGGCTGACGGGCAGCGTGTGCGTCAAGTATCCTTGGTTGCCGTAAAGGTGCCGATAATAGTGAACGAGAGCGAAAACAAGCGCCGTGGGAACAAACAAAAATGTTGCGATAAGAGCAAGCGCGTAGGCAAAACCACCCACCACGGGAATGTTAAAGCCACGCAATCCGAAGGCGCTGAGCAACAGCAACCCATAGATCGGCACCATCCACTTGAGTTGGACACGGTATGCGCGAATATCAACTGAAATTAATTTACTAAGCATGGACTCCTCCTCTGACGGGCGCATAAAGCTGACGGAAGTATTCATCGACACTCTTCCCTTCTGTCGCCCTCAAATCTTCTACGTTGCGATCAAGACGAATGTATCCCTCATCCATGAAAATGACGCGATCGAATAGCATCTCCACATCGCTGATCAGGTGTGTACTCAACAAAAGTGAGCTCCCCGGGTTGTAGTTTTCAAGAATCCCGTCAAGAATCGATTGTCTCGCGGCCGGATCGATACCGCTCATCGGTTCATCCAAGATATAAAAGGGAACATTTCGACTCATGACGAGCGTCAGGTGTGCTTTCTCCTGCATCCCCCTTGACATCGTCTTAAGTGACTGTTTGATATCTAGGTTGAAATCATTGAGCATTCGCGTCGCTTTCACTCGATCAAAGTCTTTGTAAAAATCCTCGAACATCCGAAAAGCACCATCCATGGTCATCCAATCACTGAGATATGTTTTCTCCGGTAAATACGAAATTAAATGGTGAGCTTTGCTCGGCTCCAAACCTTGGATTCTGATCGACCCATGGTCGGGCTGCAGCAACCCCATGATATGTTTAATCAGTGTCGTCTTTCCGCATCCATTAGGACCCAGAAGTCCGACAACCTCTCCCTCGTCAAGGGAAAAGCTTATATTCTCAATCCCGCGTCGCGATCCGTAGTGGCGCGACAATTCCATTACTTCCAAAAGTTTATTCATCTCTCCATCCTTCCTCAATCATGTGAATCGTGTCCTCACGACTTATGCCGAGCGCTTTTTGCCGCTGAATGAAATCTTGCAATGACTCTCTCGATTGTTCTTTTCGAAGTGATTGAATCAATTCATCGGACGCGACGACAAAACGCCCCGATGTTCTCTCACTTCGCGTCAATTCCAAGCGATCCATTTCGGCAAATGCACGTTGAACCGTGTTGGGGTTGACACCATAAGTCATGGCGACTTCACGAACAGCAGGCATTTGATCTCCGTGCATTAACTCGCCTCTGAGGATTTGCCCACTAAAAATG
>CAZBOM010000014.1:9742-18266 GCA_964493375.1 uncultured Mageeibacillus sp.
GTCTATGATCTGCAAATAGATCGGTACATCATATGAAAATGCATAGCTCACGGCATCCTCCTTTTACTTGTATCACTGTATTAGTAGCTTAGTACAATAACACAACGGTGTCAAGACACGAGATCAAAGAATTATGAAAATCTTTTTTATGGAATGAAATCGAAACAATTGGTTTCACAGCTAATCATAAAGGGAATACCGTCGCAATTGATAAAGACAGCCTTTCATCGTATCGAGCGAACGCAGATGGGACCGTGAAAAAACAACAAAGAGCCAATAATACAACAACAGACCCGAGGCACCACTCTCGGGTCTGTCAATCAATTGGAGGAGAAAAGTATAAAAATCAGGTTATCAACCTTTCTGACAACATCTGTATATTAATATACACAGATGTCAAACCTGATAATCATTTGTGAATAAACAAAGAACAATTGAAACAAGAAAGCCCCTCACAGTCACTTGAGGGGCTTTTTGCAATCATTTTGTAATGTATCACTATTTTAATTTTGTAACAGCTGTCGTCGTAAGCGCCGCTTCATCTGCCGGTTGCTTAATCAGATAGCCACCTTCAGGCATTGCAATTCTGAGCGTCACGGGTTTTCTAGTCTTCGCAAATGTCTGATTGTCGATCGCTAAGACTTCCGCTCGAGCGTCACAATATTTGTTAAAAAGCGCCACACTTTCTTCAAGTGTCAAATTCTCATTGATGACAACAGAGGCGCTTGTGCTGCCCATATTCTGAATGATAAGGTCCTTGTCTTTATTGATCTTGACAGGCAATGACGCGACAAACAAATCAGCGATTTTCTCTTGTTGAGAATCGCGTTTCATCGTTAAGGGAACAGTGATCGCCGCGAAAATACCAACGATAACGACGGTAATCGCCACCATAACGAGAATCGCTTTCATCGGGATCTTAAGCTTCGGCACTTTCTTTTCCGGGATCGTGTATTCTTCAACAATCTCGCTCTTCGCGGCTTTTTTGGCTACTGTCGGAACAGGACCGCGCTGGATTTGAGAAGGCGTAAGCGATGGCCCCTCATATTTCGGTTGCGGCTCATTCGGAAAGGTAAATTCTTCCGGATTGGTCGCCGCTCGGAATGCGTCCTCGTTCTTAAAAACGCAGTCACAGAATAAACAGTGCCCTTCCGGCATTTTGGGATCTAGGAAAAGAATCGACCCGCAGTTGACGCAACATCCTTCTTTTAATGACATCGTTTCGTCTCAACTCTCTATCAAATGATTTTC
This sequence comes from uncultured Mageeibacillus sp., assembly GCA_964493375.1. Lineage (GTDB taxonomy): Bacteria > Bacillota > Clostridia > Saccharofermentanales > DTU023 > UBA4923. The sequence goes on from CAZBOM010000014.1 coordinate 10,994, forward strand.
GGTCACTATGTGTTTACCGACGATGTTTCTACAAAAATCAGGCTATCTTTGCAGACAGCCACGTGGACTTCTTCTTGCAACTCACGATAATCAGACAAAAGCCACATGAGCATCTTACCACAGAGAAGGGGCAAAACACGAGACCGAGCGACCAGCCTCGCTATTTTGCTATAAGATAGATATGAATGAAGCGTTGACACTTATTTTCGATTAGGCGCGTCGACACCGTCACTCGCGCGGTTTTTATATGCGGAAAGGCTTGATATGTCCCAAAACGATCCACTTTTTTTCATGAACGAAGCACTTAAGCTTGCGGAAAAAGCCGCCTCATTAGGCGATACACCGGCGGGAGCTGTCATTGTGCTCAATGGCGAGATCATTGCGCGAGGCTATAACACACGAGAAGCCGATCAAGACGCCACAGGACATGCAGAAATCATGGCTATTCGAGAAGCGACAAAAGCCCTCGGCTCTTGGAGACTCCTCGATTGCGATCTCTATGTCACCCTGGAACCTTGCCTAATGTGTGCCGGAGCGATCATCCAAGCGCGGCTTCGCCGCGTCTTCTTCGGAGCGTTTGACCCAAAATCAGGCATGGCCGGTTCTGTCGCGAACGTATTCGAACTACCATCGAATCACCGCGTTGAAATACAGGGCGGCATTCTGGAAGAACCATGTGGCGAGATCTTACGTACTTTTTTTTCCTCAAGGCGAAAAAAGCATGTGATCGAACGAATGGATAAACATACCGGTGAATAAGTTTGATTATTCACAGAACTTTCAACTGAGTATGGTACAATCGTTATCGTTTATAAGAATGATTCGATGTTAATAACGATACGAAGAATCTTTTTGTTTTATACAGACATAGAGAGATCATCTATTTGACCAATGTGTAAATGGAATAAAAAACCAACTGAAATGCAACAGAGAGGCTGGCAAGGTCGCTTTCTTTATCGAATGGGCATGATGTTAAGCCGTATGCTGTTGCGACTTCGCTATGTCGGCCAGTCGAATCTCCCTCAAGGAGAAGAAGCTTATCTCGTCGTCGCCAACCATCAGACGATGTTTGATGGTCTTTGGATCATGGGCGGCATTCCAAAAAAACAGATCCCCCGCTTTTCTTGTCTCGCCGGAGCTGACCTTGAGAAAAATTTTGGGCTCACGGGACGAATTATGTTTCGTGTCGGTCAAGCCATTCCGATTGATCGCGAAGGAAGTCCAATCCGAGGTTTGATTCTCGCGCGTCGAGCGCTCCAAAAGGGTAGCATCGTGATGATTCACCCTGAAGGCACAAGAACTTATGATGGGAAGATTGGCGAGGTTAAGAATGGCGCGGCCTACCTCGCTCATAAGACAGGTGTCCCTGTCATTCCCGTGTATATTGACGGTGGATTCGAAGCATTTTCACGTTATATGCCTGTTCCTCGTCCCATCGATTGGAAGCGTTTTAGACGTAAGAAAATGACCGTTGAATACGCCGAAGCAATTTACCCCGACAACTACGATTCTGTCGATGCAGTCATGGAAGCGATCAACCAAGTTCTCTATAAAAAAGAAGCCGAAGCTTTCAAGGTGAAAGAGCAATCACCGGAAAAGACACGCTAGATCTCTATAGCATCCAGGGCTTAAGAGGCCCGACCTCATTTTTCTTGATTTTTCCGCTGAGCACGATCCCATCATTCTCGTATTCTTCTTTATCGACCGTCCCAAACTCGCGCGCGTGCGCAACAAGTCCCGCCTCTCGATAAGGAATAATCGCTTGATATTTGATTAAAGTATCCTCAACGAAGCTTGCGAGGTTTGCAACAAGTTTGTCAAGCCCTTCTCCCGTTTTAGCCGACAATGGAAGGATTTGCGTCGCTTTTTCATTACGTAACATCATCATTACGTCGTGATAAGTTTCGGGCAACAATCGATCGATTTTATTCAACACATAAAGAACTGGAATGGATCCGGCACCTAAGTCGTTGAGCTGTTTCTGAACAACTTCAATGTGCGCGGCCGCGTCGGGATCGGACATGTCTGAGACAAGCAAAATGAGATCGGCTGAGGCCGCTTCCTCAAAGGTCGCTCTAAACGCTTGCGATAGAAATTGAGGAAGTTCTCGAATAAACCCGACGGTATCGACGAGAATAAGCGAAATGCCTTCGTGGATATCAAGTCGCCTGGCGGTCGGATCAAGTGTCATAAAAAGCTGATCTCCCGCATCGAGCGTTTCATCACATAGCTTATTCAAGAGCGTCGATTTACCTGCGTTCGTATACCCGACGATCGCCGCTGTGACGATATGTCGCCTGTCTCGCAAAGACCGTGATCGCTCTCGGCGATCTTCCATACGCCGCAACTCGCTTCGCAGGACACCCATTCTTTTTCGTATGGCGCGACGATCTTGCTCTAATGCCGTTTCACCGGGACCTCTCGTCCCTATTCCACCCCCGAGGCGAGACAATTCAACACCTCGACCCGTCAACTGCGTCAAACGGTAGCGCCAATAAGCGAGCTCTACTTGAATTTTTCCCTCATCTGTCCGGGCACGATCAGCAAAAATAGACAGAATGACAGACACGCGATCACTTATTTTTAAGTCTGTTTCTCGCGAGATACCTCTCGTCTGAGCAGGTGAAAGCTCACCATCAAATATCAGGTACTCCGCATCGAGGCTCTCTGCCATGTCCGTTATCTCTTTAAGTTTCCCCGAGCCGACAAACGTGCTGTTGTCAATCTTGTTGAGCTTTTGAATGACACGATCAACGACAACAAATCCATTTGTTTTGGCAAGATCCTCAAGTTCATCGAGTGATCGCTCGACACGGTGAGTGTCAGAAACTTGCAGATCAACGGCAACTAAAATCGCGCGACCTGATTTTCGCGCCGTCATTTCTTCCATCGATATGTTTTCATTCCGTATTTTTTTATTCATTTATCGCAATATCCTTGCTTTGCTTTCTTTTCATAACACTGCATTATTCATTTTTTGATGAGAACAAAATAAATATTCATTATTTATGTTAATCTAAGGTCATCAGCTATGACTCGACCAAGTTACTTCCATTAGGTGGCGATTTATGACAGTGGATCATTTCCTAAAGTACCATTCAAACCCTAATCGACATGACTGTCATCCGTGGCACAAAAAAGAGACAACGCGAAGCAGTCTGTCCTTGGTTCATCCTAACAAACCATCTGTCCGTCGTACCATGGCCAAATGGATGGGCTACATCGTCAAAATGGAGAGACAACGCCAATCGGTGACTCAAACAAGCATCGCCTCAGAACTCGGATTCGGCATGAGCTATATTTCCACCATTGAGGCCGGTTTTGCCTTTAAAAATATCCGGCGAACAATAGCTGTAATCAATCATCTCAGTCTCGACCCCGGCACTTGTTTCGCCGCCATTGAAGCGCAAGCAATCATTCACCATTTTCTGCTGGAACAGTTTCAAAAGATGCGAAAACAGAGCGCAATTCGTCATTATCAATGGAGTCAATCCAAGCTTTCATATCATCCAATCGTTGCGGATAAAGCGCACGACAAGCCAGATCAATCGCGCGCATCATCGCGAGACGCTCTGTAAACTCATCGATTCTTCCCAGCAGAGGAATCATACCGTTATAAACATCATGAATGATTTTGTCTTCTTTTTCATCCTGCTTCATACGAAGAAGTCCGAACAACTTCTTACCAAAACCATCATCGTCGCGACAAATGGTGAGATAAGCGTTTGCCGAATCGTAGATTTCCTCTTCAATCAGACGATCGCCCTCAACACCGGCTTGTTCCCGAATCTTTTGGAGTTCTTTCTGGCCAAAAAATCGCTTGATTTCTTTATAAGCGCGCTTCATCTCGCCTTTTCGTTTACTCCCCGTTGCGTAAACATGGCAGAATAACCAAGGCTGCAAAAAACGATCACCGACGCCTTTCCGCCCTTCAAGTGGGAAATAACGAAAATTCTTTAAACTTTCGCGAATATCGTCAAAATCAGAGTCTGTCATTCGATTGTCCTCTATTAGAATTTCTCCCCTTATTGGAGGGTATTACCGGTTAAAAGTATATCATGTCATAGGAGTTCATCAGTTTTGGCAACCATCGCGGCCATCTCCTCAACCGTCAATTCACCGCGAACGTCGTTTTCATCGCAAGAGGGCTCCATCACTTCGACCTCGACTTCTTCTTCTAATTCTTCATCTTGTGTCGGAAGCACGCCTCCCTTGATCTTGAGATAGACAAGATAACCTAAGAATGAAACGAACCAGGAGACGGGATAAGCCATGAGAATGACATCGAAGCTATTCCAAATAGGCAACACGACGAAAATCCATACGAGACGAACGCCTGCCATGCAGATGAGACTGATGACCATAGGAAAAACAGAATGACCTATTCCGCGCAGAACACCGCCCATCACCTCTGATAGAGCGAACAGCCAATAGAATGACAAGATAAAAAACATTGTTCTCGTCGTATAGAACATGACATTCGGATCAGAGTTAAACAAAGAGGCGATAGGATTCCTGAACAACAGGATGAGAGCAGATACAGCGACCACAACCAAAAATGTCAAAGCCATGCTTTGTCGCAGTCCGCGGCGGACTCGGTTAAAGCGACCGGCACCCATGTTGACGCCGACAAATGTCATGACCGCGAGTGTCAACCCTGTGATCAGCATAAACACAAAACCATCACTTCGTGTCGCAGCCGTATATCCGGCGACGGCGTGTTTGCCAAATGTATTGATGACAGCTTGTAAAAAGACGTTTGATACAGCGACGATGGCCGCCTGAAGTCCGGCCGGCACGCCAACCTTAAGCGCTCGTTTAAGGATCTCACGGTGAAACGCGATGTCACGCAGGAACAATCTGAAAGGCGTCAAGCTTCGCATGAGACTGATCGTCACAAGCAATGCGACGAGCGTTTGTGCGATGACATATGCCCAGCCGGCGCCGGCCACACCCCATCGAAAGGCACCGACAAACAGAAAGTCAAGCCCGACGTTGAGTATGACACCGATCGATAAGTAAATAAAAGGATGACGAGTATCGCCGACACCTCTCAAAATGCCGGCACCCATATTGTAAACAATGACCGGCAAACTTGACACGAAATAGATGCGAAGATAAGTCCTCGCGTGCGGGAGAATGTCGACCGGTGTTCCCATCCACACGAGCATCGTAGGCGCTAGGAAAATGCCGATCACACTGATCACTAGACCGCTTAGCAGAGCGAGCGCATAACTCGTGTGAACCGTTTTGTACAATCCATCGTAATCGTGCGCCCCGTTGACTTGCGCGGCTACCACCGAACAACCGGTCGCAAGACCGAGTGACAAACCAATCAACATGTTGATAATAGAAGCTGTCGCGCCGATGCCCGCCATCGCTTCAACGCCGCTGAAGTTTCCGACAATCATCAAATCGGCGACAGAATAAAAGTGCTGCATCAAATTTGTGATAAGCAGCGGCAAAGCAAAGGCTAATACTTGCTTCCAGATCGAACCTTCTGTCAGATTGATGTTTCGAATTCTCATCCGTTGGATCCTATTTCAGTGTCACTCTATACTATTAGCCGTGTCTCAAAGTGGTCTCACAGCCGTTTCTCGATGGCTCGGTTAACACGACCTGTAGCATTCTATGCTTCGTTTGAAGGGATATCAACTCTTTTCCCAAAAATCGACTTGTTTTTTCGCTTGTTACAGTTTTTTATGTTTCCGGATACTTCAAAGTATCATTCCGGCTACCCGAGTCTGTTTTTGAAGTCATCATACTCAAACGACTTGAGTGTGACGACATTTTTCTCTTTATCCTGCAAAACAATAGATGGAAGCGGCATCCCGTTAAACGTATTATTTTTTACCATGGTGTAAATCGCCATATCGGTAAAAACGATACGATCGCCCGGGAGAGGAGGAACGGCAAAAGAATACGTTCCGATCACATCGCCCGCCAAACAAGTCGGTCCGGCCAGTTGGATGCTATACGGGTAGACTCCCAATGCTTGCCCCTCGTACCAAACGGACGCGCCACCTGACCGCTCGGGAGAAGGAACGATATAACTCTTCGGTGTATAAGGCATTTCGAGAACATCCGGCATATGACAAGCCGCCGATGTATCTAAGATCGCGACGGCGTAGTCTCTCGTCTTGAAAATATCGAGAACGGTCGCCACTAACCAACCGGCATCTAAAGCCACGGCCTCCCCAGGTTCTAAATAGATAGTCGCGCCTGATTCCTCACCCACTTGCCGGATGAGATTCACAAGCAACGAGATATCGTAATCAGCCTTCGTGATGTGGTGTCCCCCGCCGAAGTTGATCCACTCCAATCGCTCAGGCCAAGGACCGAAAGACGCTCGAATCGCCTCGATCGTTCGAGCGAGCACGTCGGAGTTCTGCTCACACATGGAATGAAAATGGATTCCCTTCAAACCGTCGAAACGGCCTTCTCGATATCCTTTTATAAAATCTTCAGCCGATACACCGAGCCTTGAGTTGACACTCGCCGGATCGTACAGTTCAACCTCAACCTCGGAATACCCCGGGTTAATACGAAGACCACAAGAGATTTGGCGCTCTCCCGATAAATTGTGTTCTAATACTTTTTCTCTGTATTGCTCCCACTGTTCAAATGAATTGAAAACAATCGTATCGACCATGCCGAGATACTCGTCAAATTCTCTCGGGTCATAGGCCGGTGAATAAACATGAACTTCGCAGTCTTCACCCATCTCTTCTCGCGCCAGTCGCGCTTCATAGAGACCCGAGCTCGCCGCGCCATCTAAATAGCGAGCCAACATCTCGTAAAGCGGAAAACAAGAAAAAGCTTTCTGCGCGAGCAAAATCTTACATCCCGTCGCTTGCTTCACTTGGCGGAGAATGCGCGCATTCTCCTCGAGCGTTCTCTCATCAAGCAAATAGCAAGGCGTGGTTAGACCCAATACGGGAAGCTCACATGGCTTGAGGCGATGGAGAGTAATGGATTTAAATGAGTTCGCTAAATTTTCAACAAGACCACTTGCTGACTTTTTATCACTTTGTTTTTTTCTCATCGCGTTGCTTTCATCTGCATGGTTTCTTTAGGGAACGAGTACGGGGTTATTGTCCACAAGCCAGGGAAGACCGAAACGATTTAAGTCGTCCATGAACGGATCGGGATCGAGCTGCTCGACGTTCCAGACACCCGGCTTTTTCCACAGTCCGCGTAAGACGAGCGATGCGCCGATCATAGCCGGAACGCCCGTTGTGTAAGAGACGGCTTGCGAGCCGACCTCCGCATA
>CAZBOM010000014.1:18276-18559 GCA_964493375.1 uncultured Mageeibacillus sp.
CCGCATAGGCTTCTTGGTGATCGGCGATATTGTACACGCGCCACGTCTTATCCACACCGTCTTTTTTGCCGATGTAAATACAACCGATATTCGTCTTTCCGACGGTGCGCGGGCCGAGCGTCGCGGGATCGGGCAGGACGGCCTTCAAGAATTGAAGCGGGATAATTTCACGACCTTCAAACATAATGGGCTCAATCGATGTCATGCCGACATTTTGCAAACACCGCAAGTGCGAGAGATAGCTCTCGCCAAATGTCATGAAAAACCGAATGCGCTGAACACC
>CAZBOM010000015.1:0-10895 GCA_964493375.1 uncultured Mageeibacillus sp.
GATATTAAACTGACGGAGAAAGAAGACGGCTTGTATTTTAGCGTGATAACCGCGGTGCAAAAAAGCCATCCGTAGCGCAGAAGTAAACAAAAAAGAGCTTGTGCGAGGAAGTGAACAATTTCCCTGTTACGGCACGATCTTGGCTACTCATTTCCGTCAATGAGATAAATTCTAACCATAACAAGGGCGATTCAACACCGGTCGAATCGCCCTTGACGCGTTTAGATGTTTTTCTCACGAAATTATTCGTCGCATTCTCCGACAGCCTTTTGCGCGTAGAAGGGACGCGGGTTGTAATGCGTGTGCAAGTACTTGTGTGAGACTTCACTGTTCGGCTTGCCAAGGAACTTCTCAATCAACTCAATCAGCTCGGGGTTTTGGTGCGATTTACGAATCACTTGGCGCTCATCTTCGCTGTAGAGAGCATTGGCTCGCGCAGGACGCGGATCGACACTCATGCGCTCTGTCGATGAGACGTACGATTGTCCGCCACCGTGGATACAGCCGCCGGGGCACGCCATGACTTCAATGAAGTGGCATGACAAATCGCCTTTTCTAACGGCGTCCAGCACGGTTCCCGCGTGTTTAACGCTCGAACAGACGACGACCTTGAGATCGGTCGGAACGCCGCCGAGAGGCACCGTCACCGTCGCTTGCTTGATGCCATCCATACCGCGGACGGCTTTATACTCGAAAGACGGCAAGTCTTCTCCCGTTAGGACGTCAGCGGCCGTACGTAGCGCGGCTTCCATAACACCGCCCGTCGTTCCAAAAATAACGGCGGCACCGGTGTAATCACCGAGCACGCTGTGAGGTTGGGCGTCTTCGAGCTCGTCAAAGTCGATACCTGCTTGCTTGATCATGTCGCCGAGCTCACGCGTGGTGAGCGAGTAGTCGACATCGCGAATACCATCGACCTCGAGTTCTTCGCGGCTCGCTTCAGTCTTCTTAGAAGTACACGGCATGATCGAGACGACGACAATTTTCTCAGGATCAAGTCCCTTGATATCAGCGAAGTACGATTTGATAATCGCGCCCATCATATTTTGGGGTGATTTACATGTTGAGAGGTTGGGGAGAAAATCGGGATGGTACATCTCACAATAACGAACCCAGCCGGGCGAACACGACGTGATCATCGGCAATACACCGCCTGTTGTCACGCGGTGCAGAAGCTCGTTCGCTTCTTCGCTGATCGTAAGGTCAGCGGCGAAGTTTGTGTCGAAGACATAGTCAAATCCCATCTCGCGGAGTGCCGCCGTCATTTTGCCGGTGACAGGCGTTCCGATCGGATACCCAAACTCTTCGCCGAGTGACGCGCGGACGGCAGGCGCCGTCTGAACAACGACAACTTTGTCCGGATCGTCGATTGCATCCCATACATCATCGATATAGCGATGTTCACGCAGCGCGGCGACAGGACATGCCTCGATACACTGCCCGCAATAGATGCAGTTGACATCACGCATGCTGAAATCAAAAGCCGGTCCGACTTCCGTGTTAAATCCTCGATTTGTAAAGGCGAGGACACCGAGACCTTGAACTTTCTCACACGTGCTGACACAGCGACCGCAGAGAATACATTTGCTCGAATCTCTCACGATCGAAGGCGACAAACTGTCAATCGTCGTCGGGCGTTTCGCTCCGTCAAAACGGACGCCCTCTATCCCGCGCTCATCGGCGAGTTTCTGCAATTCACACGTACCGCTTCGAATACACGTCGGACAATTCATGTCGTGGTTCGCGAGAATGAGCTCGAGATTGTATTTGACCGCCTTCCGGACGGCTTTCGTATTCGTTTTGACCTTCATGCCATCTTCAACTTTGAGTACGCATGTGGCGGGGAGACCGCGCATCGGTCTTCCGTTGACTTCTACTTCCGCCACGCAGAGGCGGCACGCGGCAATCTCGTTCATGTCTTTTAGATAACACAGATGGGGGATATTGATTCCCGAACGATGCGCTACCTGTAAAACCGTCTCGTCGGGATCTGCTGTGATCTCACGATTATTTATGGTGATCGTTACTTTTTTCTTTTCTTCAGACATCGTTAGACTCCTTACTCCTTAGCGCCGTTCGATCGCGTCGAAAGGACAGACTTCATAGCAAGAACCGCAGTGGATACACAGAGCTTGATCAATGTAATGCTGTTCTTTTACTTTGCCTGAGATCGCGTCAGCGGGGCATATACGGCTACACTTCGTACAACCTTTACATGATTCGGTGATGTAATATCCGAGAAGATCTTTGCAAACTTTTGACGGGCATGTTTTATCGATGACATGCGCGCGGTACTCGTTCATAAAGTGTTCCATCGTAGAGAGAACGGGGTTCGGCGCCGTCTGTCCGAGCGCGCAGAGCGAAGTTAACTTAATGTTTTCCGCGAGCTCATAAAGATCGTCAAGATCTTTTTCTTTGGCGCCACCGCTCGTAATTTTGTCGAGTGTTTCGAGCATGCGCTTCGTGCCTTCACGGCAGGGGACACACTGTCCGCACGATTCGTCTACTGTAAAATCGAGGAAGAACCGCGCGATATCGACCATGCAGTTGTCTTCGTCCATGACGATCATTCCGCCCGATCCCATCATGGATCCGAGTGCGACGAGCTGATCGAAGTCGATCGGGACATCAAGCGCTTCATAGGTGAGACATCCACCGGAAGGACCACCTGTCTGCACGGCTTTGAACATTTTACCGCCGGGACATCCGCCGCCGATATCTTCGATGACTTCACGCAGTGTCGTTCCCATAGGGACTTCGACAAGACCGGTGTTGGTGATCTTGCCTCCGAGCGCGAAGACTTTCGTCCCCGGACTTCCCTCTGTCCCGATCGAACGGAACCATTCGGGACCGTTTCGAATGATGACGGGAATGTTGGCCAGCGTTTCGACATTGTTGATGATCGACGGTTTACCCCAAAGACCTTTCTTTGCGGGGAACGGCGGTTTGTTTCTCGGCATACCGCGCTTACCTTCGATCGAGGCGATCAGGGCCGTCTCTTCACCGCATACAAAGGCGCCGGCTCCGAGCCTGATATGGATGTCGAAGCTAAAGTCAGTTCCGAATATATTCTCTCCGAGTAAGCCCAGCTCTTTAGCTTCTTCAATCGCAAGTTTCAAGCGTTTAACCGCTGTCGGGTATTCTGCTCTGACGTAAATCCAGCCTTGGTTCGCGCCGATCGCGTATCCGGCGATGGCCATCGCTTCCAATACAGCGTGCGGGTCACCTTCCAAGACTGATCGATCCATAAACGCGCCGGGGTCTCCCTCGTCGGCGTTGCAGATGACGTACTTCCGGTCAGATGTTTCTCTGGCGGCGAATTTCCATTTCATCCCGGTCGGGAAACCGGCTCCACCGCGTCCGCGAAGATGTGAGGCGCTGATGAGCTCAATAGTCTCTTCGGGAGTCATCGTCGTGAGAACTTTTGCGAGTGCTTGATAGCCGTCGACGCCGATGTATTCGCGGATATCTTCAGGGTTGATATACCCGCAATTGCCAAGAACGACGCGCTTCTGTTTGCGATAGAAGGGGAGATCTTCAAATCGCTCACAAGCGACTCCGCGATCATCCGTCTTATCGAGTTGAAGCAAGGTCAAGTCTTTACACGGTTTTCCGCCGATGAGATGTTGCTCGACGATCGTTGTCACTTTTTCCGGATCGACATGAATATAAGAGACTTTATCTTTGCCTGATTCAAAGATATCGACGATGGGCTCGTAGACGCACATGCCGATACATCCAACTTTTTCGAGTTTAATATGGTGTAGGCCGTGCTTCTCGAATTCCTTCTTGAAGGCATCGAATACTTGATTAGCACCGGCTGAGATCCCGCATGTCGCCATACCGACAACAACGCGAATATCAGGTGGTTGTTCAAGTTTCTCTTTCCACTCGTCTCGCATTCGATTGAGTTGATCAACGGACTTAAAAGGTTCTACATAGGCTGTCTGCTCATAATGTTGTGGTTGATTTGTCATGGTCTCGCCCTCCCTTATTGATCTGCCTTACGGTATCGGTCGAGAATGGCCGGAATTTCACTGACATTGTCGAGATTGGCATAGACATCGTCGTCAATCATCATGACGGGTGCGAGCCCGCAACATCCGAGACAACGTGCCGCGTTGACAGTAAAGACTTGATCGGGCGTCGTCATGCCAACGCCGACGCCGAGTGTCTCAGATACTTTGTCAAGGACTTTTTGCGCGCCTTTGACGTAGCAAGCCGTCCCCATACAAACTTGTATCTGATGTTGTCCTTGTGGTTCCGTGTTGAATTGGCTGTAGAAGGTTGTTACCCCGTATAGCTCTGCAATGGAAACGCCTGTCTCTTTTGAAATGAATTTGTGAACTTCCAGTGGCAGATAGCCGAATAAGTTTTGCGCTTCCTGCAGCGCTGTCATCGCAATTCCGTCTTTGTTTTCGTGGTTGTGAATGAACGATCGCAGATCCTCATAGCGTGGGTCATCATCAGCGATCGTCATACAGTGACTCTTCTGTGTCATGCTACTCTCCTTAATATATTGATGCGCGTTTGCGCTGTGGACATTCCAAAAGGCCTGAAAGAAGCTCAGACCGACATAGACATTGCCCGATAGTCGGAGAGAGTCAAACAGGCCAGACGAAAGAAATCCATGACTCAATATCTGCCATTTGTTGACATAGTTATTATCAGACAAATTGCTATAAGATGCAACTACACTTGGCAAGATACTTAGTTACAATGCCTTATTAGTATTCATTAGTATGCTATGAATTGTATTTTGTTATGTAATGATACTATTGTTAATAGTGACCCATTAAGCTTTATTTTTTGAAGAGAAGGCGAGTTGGAGGCTTCAAGCGATGCATTTACGAAGATTAGTTTTATTACATTCAAACGATATGCACGGCGATTTTTTCGCGAAAGAAGGACATGAAAAATTAGTCGGCGGTATGAGCATGCTATCCGGCTACGTGCAAAAAGTGAGAGCAGAGGAGCAAGACCCTGTACTCTATGTTATTTCCGGCGATATGCTACAGGGATCTATTATCGACCAAGAGTACAAAGGTATCTCAACCGTTTTAATCATGAATATGTTATCGCCCGATGTGGTGACACTAGGAAACCACGAAACTGATTACGGTTTCGCGCACCTTATGTTTCTGGAGCGATGCGCGAAATTTCCCATAGTCAATGCCAATTTGTTTATTAAACCGACCGGCAATAATTTGTTCCAATCTTATCTCATCAAGGAGATTGATGGGATAAGGATTCTCTTTATCGGGATTATCACAGAACAGGTGATGGATAAGAACGAGCCTTTAATAGGAACCTTTATCAGTATAGAAGACGCGGCGCAAGAAGTGGAATATATCTGCAATTGTTATCGCGATGTCGATATTGATTTGACTGTTCTTTTGACACATATCGGCTTCGATCAAGACAAGGAGCTTGCCGCATTGTTGTCACCGGAGATTGGTGTTGACCTAATAATTGGTGGACACAGTCATACAATGCTTGAACGTCCCGAAAAAGTAAATGATATTCTCATTACACAAGTCGGATCGGGAACAGATTATATTGGGCGATACGATTTGTTGATCAATATGGATACGAATTCAGTTCACGATTATGAATGGCAGACGATCCCAATCGATGATTCACATTGTCCGACAGATCCTGTCATGGATGAGCTTCTGAACCATTACCAATCAGAGGTCGACGGTAAATACAATACGGTTCTCTGTCGTCTTCCCCATGCCTTTGAGCACAAGACACGTTTTCGTGAGACACAACTGGGCAGTTTGATTGCCGATATATTCAAATACCAGCTAGGTGTAGACATCGCCTTCGTCGCTTCGGGATCGATTCGCAAGGAACGTTTAGAACCGCTTGTCACATTGACCGACATCATGGAAATTTTCCCATACGATGAGCCAATGATCAGCTTCTCTGTCAATGGCAGGATGTTACGGGAGATGGTGTCAAATTTGATGCGCTATCTATATCTAGAGGGAGGACGCGAGTTTTACCAGTGGAGTTCTGATCTTCGCGCTGAAATCTTAGAACACGGTGAAATAGGTGAGATGACTTTCCATGGTTTACCATTACTTCCGGACGTGAGTTACCGTATCGCGATGCAACAATACCACTATGGCATTATCGCCAATACTTTCGGCATATCACAAGATGAAATCGCAAAGGAAGGGCGTGTTCGCGTTGTCAGCACGTCAACACAAGATAACGTAATTGAGTATTTTAAATCAAATAAAGTGAAGCCTTACCAGTGTGATGGCAGAATTAAGATGGCAGCGACGCTGGTGGAACGATAGTGTCTATCATGCTGTTTGATCGTTGATTCATGAATTTGGCGTTTGAATTCGTATGATTGCCAAATGGACGCCATTATACTAACTTGCATACAATGATGCAGGTGCGGATCGATGCTTCTCTTTCTCGACGAAAGTATCGATCGTTGCCAAGAAATCGAGATCTCATTTAGAGCTTTTTTTAGGTTGTTCCTGCGAGCTAATAAAAGAGTCGATATGACGAATTAGAGGAGTCTTATATGTCGAATCACAGTTTTGAGAAACAGGCGCTTGACGCGCATCTTGAGTGGAAAGGAAAGATCGAGGTGACGCCGAGAGTGTCCGTCAATACAATGGATGATCTTTCGATCGCGTACACGCCGGGAGTGGCGGCGCCGTGTCTTGAGATTTCAAAAGATGTCATGAAATCATACGATTACACACGACGTTGGAATTTGTGTCTTGTCGTGACGGACGGAACGGCAGTTCTCGGGCTGGGTGATATTGGTCCGGAGGCAGCGATGCCTGTCATGGAAGGTAAGTGCGTCCTGTTTAAGTCTTTTGCCGATGTCGATGCGTTTCCTCTTTGTCTCAAAACAAAAGATGTTGACGAAATTGTCAGAACTGTTTATCTACTTTCAGGCAGTTTTGGTGGCATCAACCTTGAAGATATCGCGGCGCCTCGTTGTTTTGAAATTGAGCGCCGATTGAAAGAGATTTGCGATATCCCTATTTTCCACGATGATCAGCACGGAACAGCCATTGTCGTGTTGGCGGGATTGTTAAACGCGCTTAAATTAAGAAAGCGCTCACTCTCAGATGTCCGTATCGTGTTCAGTGGAGCGGGAGCGGCGACAATTGCGGTCGCTGAATTACTCATGGCATCGGGTGCCGAGGATATCGTTATCTGCGACCGAGAAGGCGCGCTTTATCAAGGTCGTCAGAAAGGGATGAATGAGGCAAAAGAGGCCATCGCTGCGAAGACGAATAAGCGGGATTGTCGTGGCTCACTCGCCGACGCGCTCGTCGATGCCGATGTGTTTATCGGACTTTCAGGCCCCGGTCTCGTCACAGGTGATATGGTGCGTGCCATGGCGAAAGATCCTATCGTTTTCGCTTGTGCGAACCCCAATCCCGAGATATACCCAGAGGAAGCATTAGCGGCTGGGGCGTCGATCGTGGCCACAGGACGTTCTGATTTTCCAAACCAGATCAACAATGTCTTGGCGTTCCCCGCGATCTTTAGAGGGGCTTTCGATGCGCGCGCTTGCGATATTAACGATGAGATGAAAATCGCCGCGGCAAAAACGTTGGCCGATATGATTTCCGAAGAAGAACTGAACGCGGAACGAATCTTGCCTGACGCGATGGATCCACGACTTCGAGATACCGTCGCAAAGGCAGTCTATGACGCCGCTGTAAAAACCGGAGTAGCGAGAGTCTAGCACGTTATAATTTACACAAGTTCGTGCGATCGTCCGGTGAGTCTAAAACTTTCCGGACGATTTTTCATTTGCCATTAAAAGCTGCCGCAATGTCAGTGGCCTCAAACGTCTTCAGACATTCGAGGCCATCTTGGTGTCTGCATGTGATACGAGTCGTTATCGAATATTGTTGAGAATGGCGTGCTTGAGTTTTTCAAGTGCTGTGTGCAGGTAAGATGTCGGGCAGGCGAGATTGACTCGAACGAAGCCTTCTCCGCCTTCTCCAAATATTTGTCCGGGGGTGGCGAAAAAGTGCGCCTTTCCCCAGAGCAACGCTTTAAGCTCATCTTCATCGAGCCCGAGATCTCTGCAGTCGAGCCATTGTAAATAAGTGCCTTCCATCGGATATGGCTTGATCATGGGCAAATGATCACGGCAAAAATCTTCGACCGTTTGTCGGTTGAGATTGACTAATTCAACTACTTGATCGAGCCAATCAAGACACTTCGTATAAGCGATTTCACACGCTTTATACCCGATAATCGTAGGCGTGCCTGCCGCGACTTGACGCAATCGATCGGAGAATTGTTTTCTGATTGTTTCATTCGGAATAACAGCGTAAGAAGTTTTCATCCCCGCAAGATTAAATGTCTTGCTCGGCGCCGTAAAAATAATTGATTGCATCGCGTAGGCTTCACCAAGTGACGCGTAGACGATATGACGGAAGCCGGGCATCACCATATCAAAGTGAATCTCGTCACTAAGAACAAGAACATTGTGCTTGAGACAGATATCGCCAAGCCTTCGAAGTTCTTCTTCAGTCCAAACGCGTCCGACGGGATTGTGAGGGCTACAGAATAGCAGAACAGGGTTATCGGGATCGCTCGCGAGCGTCTCAAATAAAGTCCAGTCAATCTCATAGTGCCCTTTGACATCAGCAAGAGGACAGTTGACGAAGTGGCGATCAAATTGCTCCGAAGCGTGGAAGAAGGGGTAGTAGACGGGACTCATCACGATCACGCCTTCTCCCGGTTTTGTAAAGGCTTGAATCGCGTGGAAGAAGGCAGGCACCACACCGGCGGTGTTGACAATCCATTCTTGCTCGACAATCCAATCGTGTCGAGAAGCCAAAAAGTCGACGACCGCCTGAGTATATTCGGCCGGAGCGCCTGAATACCCCAGCACCGTTTTCTCGCAATCGAGAAGATCTTTAAGACCCTCCATAATTTCCGGAGCATTTTTCAACTCCATATCGGCGACCGTCAAAGGGATGACACCGTCCGGTAAATCAGGACAGTAAGCCAGTATCTGATCCCATTTCAGCGATGACCCGTCACGCCGTTCAATGACGGATTGAAAATCGTAGGTCATCCCATTATGCCCAAGGGTCTTCTGCTTTCGGTACGCGGATACCTGTGACGATAGCGGGGTATTCCCACAGGAACCACTCGTGACCCGATTTCTTTTTTCGCAGGACAACGAGACGAGGAGAATCAGCTCCGGACGAGTGGAGACGGACGCGGAACATGTCATCCTCATAAGAGGGGATAGGATCGTGTTCAACATTGACCGCAAAAGGCTCATCGGGCGTATAGTTGTTGTCGACAATGGCGCCTTCCGCGTAAGAATCGGGAAGATAAGGTTTGTCCATCATGCGGTCACGGATGAATTGTTTGTCGTGAGCGCTTAAAGGTCGCGGTCCGTGTAGATGGTTGAGCATTTCCAACCCTGTCTCACGGTCCTTTATATAGACTTTCAGAGCGATAATCAGCAGAGCTGCCGTGCCTTCCGGCTGAGTCATCAATTCTGAAGCCAAGGGAAGAAACTCCTCATATGACTTCGGGAAATGTGGGAATGTAAAACGCATCGCGGCGTCCCCCTTTTTTATAGTTAGTCTACCATGATACTAACTATAAAAGCAGTAGCGGTTATTTGGTGATCGTGTCAAACCCTTTTAACCATGTCGCATTAGATGTTCCAAACATGTAGTTGAGAATAACGACATCGGTGATGCCGTTTTCGCTCACGAGCGTTTTCAGGCTACGGACATAATAGCGAGGATCGACGACGTAGATCTCATCGTAATGGTTCGCAAGATAAGGTACAAAAGCGTTGCCGAATGAGTCTTTGACGATCAAAATCTTGCGTCCGCTCGTATGGCTCGTCTCAATTTTTAAGAGCGCGCGGTCGCCTCCTGAATAGTGGAGATAGCTGTTTCCACCTTTGACTCGCTCATCATTTAAGCGAATCTCATAGGACGATGCCATATCGCCTTTGTCCCAAGCTGTCGCTTTGTAGCTCTCTACGACAGGTTTCCAGCCCTCAGTAGTATCGGGGTTATTCTTCAACACCGCTTCCTTCGTCGCTCGGTAGAGCGATCCAAGATATGTTCCTTCGATCTGGTAATGCTCCATCTGGTCAAGGGTCACAGGTTGCCAACCGGCTGTTTCACAGAATGCCAGATAAGCGTAGTACGCTCCGAGTCCCGTCCAGTGGTGGTCAGTTCTAAAATAAATGTACTTGTCGCGGTTCAAGATCAGATTATCGTAAGCATTGACACTCTTCACTTTGTCGCTCAATGAATTTCGAATGATCTCAAGACACGCTTTTTGAGAAGAATAGCCGGAATGGTACTCTTCGGGCGCGAAAATCTCAATGGCCGTCGGCACGACAAGACTATAAAGCTGCGTGCCTCCGGATAATCCGTTAGCGAGATTATTGAGTCTTTCCCCATAGGCTTTGAGTTTCGACTCGTTGCCGTAATAGCGCTCCATCGCACGGTCCTTCATGATAATAATGCCGGTTTTTGTCGATTTAACGTCACCACCATCAATGTCGGGAGGTGTCGGAGGAGTCGTCGGTTCCGTTGGTATGGGGTCTGTTCCGGAACCGGAGGGTTCTGTGCCGTCAGACGAGGAAGGATCAACAGGCGGATCCGTCACATCGGGTTCTGTATTTTTCGGTTCGGTGACATCCGGATCATCGGGGTCTTCGTCACCCGTCAAATCATGGTTGATCGGAAGTATTTTTTGGCCGTCTTTGTTCAGGTTTGGGAAGGCGATTTGTCTCCAGCCTTTCCCCATTTTGATAAGGGATGAACGGAAGGGAAATTGATCGCTGTACCAACCCTCAATCTTTGAGGCTTGTTTTCCGGATTTAGCATCTTTAATGCTAAGAGCAGGGA
>CAZBOM010000015.1:10905-18235 GCA_964493375.1 uncultured Mageeibacillus sp.
TCATATTCTTACCAAAATTGATTATTCCATCTTATGCCAAGTGTTAAAACCTGAAGTAGAGAAATGGATTATAGCTGGACGCTGCCAGCGAAGCTGTACATAGTAACAAAAGCGCGGCGATACCGAGAGGTTGTAAAATGGCGCCGGCCGGTGAATGAGAGATCTGCAGAAGCGGACGCTTGAGTTTCTTTTGCATCCAAGGCAAAACGGGCGTCGCGCCAATAAAGGCGACAAGGAGAAAGATGAGATGTTGTTTCCATAGAATTTGCGCCTCTATATCGGCAAACCCGGCAAGACCCGGAGCAAAAAGTCTCCCTAGGAAAGTAACAAATCGCGAGGGATCCGTGAAATAGAATAAGCTCCACCCGAAAATGACCGCCAGCATCGTCAGCACATGACCGAGCGCTTTCGGGATGCGTGATCCCGCGGGGAGAATGAATTTTCGCTCAAACATCAGCAAAGCGAAATAATAGAGTCCCCAAACGATAAAGTTCAAGCTCGCGCCATGCCACAGGCCCGTAAGAAACCAGACGATAAATGTGTTGCGTAAGCGGTGGCTCCGATTGCCTCCGAGTGGAATATAGAGATAATCTCGGAAAAACGTGCTGAGAGAAATGTGCCAACGCCGCCAAAATTCCGTGATGGTTGAAGAGATATAAGGATATTTGAAGTTCTCGAGGAAATGGAATCCAAACATTCGCCCGAGTCCGATCGCCATGTCTGAGTATCCGGAAAAGTCAAAATAAATCTGGATCGTATACGCGACAATACCAAGGATTGCCGTTGCGGAGCTGATCTGCCCGAAATGATCCGATTCAAGACACACTTCCACAATCTCGCTCGCGTAGTTGGCAATCAAGACTTTTTTCGCCAAACCTGCTAAAAATCGTCCGATACCGGACACCATGCCGTCTAAAGTCATCCGACGTTTTGAAAGTTGTGTTTCGATGTCGGCATAACGCACGATGGGACCGGCGATAAGCTGCGGGAAGAGAGAGACGTAAAGCAGGAACTTCCAGAATGACCTTTGTGTGCCGATTTGTTGACGATATAGATCGATGATATAAGTCAGCGCTTGGAATGTGTAAAATGAAATGCCAATAGGCAAGGAAATTTGCGGGACCTTGAAGTTAATGAACGGAATATAGTTGATCAACTCGACGAAGAATCCGGCATACTTAAAAAATGCAAGACTGGACAGCGCTATTATAACGGCGACAATAAGCCAGATTCGTCTCTGCTTTTTCGTTCGAGCGCGGCTCATCATAATGCTTGACATCCAAATCACGAACGATGTGAAAATCAAAAGCAACACATAAATCGGCTCTCCCCACGCGTAAAAGAACAACGAGAAACCGAGTAAAATGCCATTCTGTATGCTAATTTTCTTTGTCACCCAAACGGCCAAAAGACAGATTGGAAGAAACATATATAAAAAGAAAAGTGACGAAAATACCATGCTTAATTCTCCATAACGTTTATTCTACTCAATCTTTTCGCACTGTCAACGTGAAACCAATGGCGATGCTAATCCTTGGCGGAATAGGATGAGAAAATGATTCGATATTATTCATTTAACCGCAGATTATCATTGAGTGTTAATCAAACTGTCCTATAACGAGTGCGAAAGAAGCCATGATACGCAGCAAAAGCAAGACACGAATTTATTTAGAATAACTACTTGTATTAAGTGAGAATAATTGATCGAAATTTATCATAATATTGCAATGAGTTGATTCCGCATAAATATTGGTTAAAAACACTCATGTCGTAGAATAGTCATACCATTACTTGTTAAAATTATATGTGAACTTAAAATAAAATTAATTGTGATGACCATCATTGTGATTATTCGTAATCAAGATAGATGTATAAATAAAATCAAGTACAAATTCAATAGGCTTATATATCAAGGATTATATCATTTATAATTGTATTATGATACAATAATGTTGAATAATAACCAATCGCCTGTGGCATACCGAATGTTTTTTCAAAACAAATCCGTAGTATTATCAACTGTAATCAGAGTATTTCGTACACCAAAGACACCATGAAAAATTGGATAGCGTTGCAATTAAATTCATAAGAGTATGACTTTGACCAAGATATTTCCGTAGTAAGGAGGCAAAGGGAGATGAACTACATTATTGCAACATCGACTACCGAAGTCCTTGAAGTATTAATGATGGCCAGCGGTGAGGCCAGCATTGTCGCAGGGGGAACTGATCTAATACTTGATATCGATTCTGGAAAAAAATCTGCCGGTACACTTGTCGATATTACACGTGTTCCTGAATTAAAGAGAATCGAGTTGAAAGACGGCTTTTTAGAAATCGGATCAACGGCGACATTAACTGAAATTCACCAAAATCCGATTGTCAATCAGTATTTTCCTTCGCTCGCGAAGGGATGTCGAACTGTGGGATCTCGTTTGATTCAAAACGTCGCTACGCTGGCGGGTAATGTTATTACGGCACAACCGGCGGCAGATGCGGGCATGGCTTTGTCCGTATTAGATCCTCGATTTATATTACAGGATGCGGAAGGAGTAAAAGAACTTTGTGTTGACGATATGTACGCAGGTTTTGGCGTGAGTACGGTCGATAGTGGGCGTTCACTCCTGTTAAAGATTCGCGTACCCATTCCGCAGAAAAACGAGGCCGCATCTTTTCAACGACTTGAACTTAGAAAATCCTTAAGTTTGCCAATGCTCAATGCCGCGGCTATGGCTCGGATTACTGATGGCTATTTCGAGTGGGTGCGAATCAGGATGGCCCCCGTCGGTAAAGGTCCGGTGAGAGCGATCAAGGCGGAGGAGTGGCTTGTCGGACAACCTGTCGCATACCACGTATTCCGACGTGCCGGTGAATTGGCATTAGAAGATGCAAAACCGAGAAGCAATCCTTTGCGCGGTAGTAAAGAATATCGGGAAGCGACGCTTCCCATTATGGTTCAACGCGCGTTAGAAGAAATTGCCATTGAAGTTGGAGCTTTAGAAGGGTAGGGAACAAACATGAAACAACTTTTAATCACAACGGTAAACGGTCAACGTATCGAGAGAGAAGTCGATCCATCGATGCGACTTGTCGACTTTTTGAGAGATGAGTTGTTTTTAACCGGTACGAAGATCGGGTGCAAACAAGGAGAGTGTGGCGCCTGCACAATTATTATGGACGGTACGGCGGTATTGTCCTGTATTCTGCCCGTCATGAAAGCGATGAATACAGAAATCCTAACAATTGAAGGAATCGCTGAAGAGGGCAAACTCCATCCTATCCAAGATGAATTTGTAAAGGGTGGAGCGATTCAGTGCGGCTTTTGCACACCGGGGTTGATTATGGGGACGAAGGCACTTCTCGATCATAACCCGTCACCAACGCGAGAAGAAGTGCGAGAAGATCTCAGCGGACACATTTGCAGGTGTACCGGCTATAAGAAAATTGAGGATTCTGTCATGAAGGCAGCCGAACGGATGAGGGAGGAGAACCATGGCTAAGTATGTCGGGAAAAATATTCCGCGATTTGACGGCTACGATAAAGCGACGGGGCGAGGCAAATATACGACAGACATATATATGCCACATATGCTTCACACGGCCGTTTTGAGAAGTCCGTATGCACATGCCAAGATCGTTTCAATCGATCTTTCAGAAGCACAGAAAATGGAGGGGGTTGTCGCGATTGCCACAAAAGACAATACGCCGAAGACGCTGTTTAACACATCCGCGACGATGGTGACGACGAACCCCGGGCAGGAACCCGTTCTCGACCAACAGATATTTCCGGATATTGTTCGCTATATCGGAGATGAGGTCGCAGCCGTCGCAGCTGAAACAGAAGCTATCGCGCAGGAAGCCGTGAAAAAGATCAAAGTGGTGTACGAGGAATTACCGGCTGTCTATGACGTGGAAGAAGCGATGAAAGAAGGCGCGCCACAAGTGCAACCGGATATTTCTCCCGGTAAGAATCTTTGTGAGACTGTGATTAAAATCAGGTTCGGCGATGTCGACGCTGCTTGGGAAGAAGGTGATGTTTTTGCAGAGCATACTGTCTATCTTCCCAGAGTCAAACAAGCGCAGCTAGAGCCACATGGAGCGGTCGCCGATTATAATCCTTGCGGCCGGTTAAAAGTCATTAGTACAACACAGACGCCGTATCCTACGAAAATGATTCTTGCCCATATCTTTGATATCCCTTCGAGTAAGATTCAAGTCGTCAACCCTCCTTATGTGGGAGGCGGTTTTGGCGTCCGCATCGGAATCAGCGGTAAAGCGGAGATTATCGCATCGGCGCTGTCCATTTTAGCGAAACGACCGGTCAAGTATATTTATTCGAGAAAAGAAGATTTTCTCGCGAGTGATACACGCCACGGTGGTTTGATTACAAGCCGACTAGCTGCGAAAAGAGACGGAACATTTGTCGCGCTTGACACGAAAGCTATTTTAAATACAGGCGCATATGCGACATTCGGTGTCGAATTATTAGGTGTAACAGGTGCTTGCGGAACGGCGGGTACATATAGGATCCCCAACATTCGTTATGACGGCTACCCGATCTATACAAATCAGCAGACGGCCGGCGCTTTTCGTGGATTTGGTACTCCGCAAGGATCGTTTGCTGTTGAAACTTGTGTAGATGACATTGCCAAACAACTTGGAATGGATCCGCTCGAACTCCGTTATAAGAATATTACGAAAGAGGGCGATAAATGGTGGTTTCCCTATCCTGTGACCTCTTCTCAACTTCAAGCGTGTCTTGAGCAAGCTGCTAGTAGCATTGAATGGAGCTCGAAGCGAGGAAGAGAGCAAACGGGTACCATTCGTCGAGGTGTCGGGATTGCCTGTGGAACGCATGTCAGTAACGCCGCACCATTCTGTGTTGACTATGATGCTGCTTATATGCGTATTGAAAGTGACGGGACGCTACACGTCGCAAGTTCAATTCCTGAGATTGGTCCCGGGGTCACGACGGGATTATTACAAATTGCGGCCGATACCGTCGGAGTTCCACTACATACATCTCATCTGGTATTCGGCGATACTGATTCGGGGCCTTTTGATATTGGAAGCCATGCCACGCGAACCCTGTATACCGTTGGTCATCTTCTTATCAAAATGGGTACTGAACTCAAAAAACAAATACTAGAGTGGGCGGGCGAGTATCTTAAAGTAGATTCATCGACATTGGATATAGTCGATGGCGGAATCGTAGGTAACTGTGAGGCCGCGAGACTTTGCGTTAAACCCATGCCGCTTGGGACGCTTGCGTATGAAGCGCATCTTCGAGGGAAGCAATTTTTAGTTCTTGGATGTGAAGTACCTCCCAATTCTCCTCCTTGGCATGCGCATGCCGCTGAAGTAGAGGTTGATATGGAGACAGGCATGGTTAAGGTATTGAAAATTGCGGCGGCTCATGATGTAGGCGTTGCCATTAACCCAATCCTTGTGGAGGGGCAGATCGAAGGTGCCGTCGCGATGGGAGTCGGTTATGCCATCAGAGAAGAGATGACCTACGAGGAGGGAAAAGGCTTTTACAACGACGGATACCACAAATACATGTTGCCGACAATGGATGAGATGCCGGAGCTCGATACGATTATTGTTGAATCATATGATCCGGCCGGTCCATTCGGGGCTAAAGGCATCGGCGAGTGTGGTGTCGTACCGACAGCGCCGGCTATCGTATCGGCTGTTGAAGATGCAATCGGCATTAGATTCTACGAGATCCCTATGACACCTGGGCGTGTCTTGAAGAAAATTCATGAAGTTTATGGCAAAGATGCTTTTGTCCCTATCTCAAGTAGGGTTGAAGACTAGGAATATATCTGTTGATTCGGTTGTTTAGTACGAAGTGCCGTGAATCCGTGCATAGGCTGTTTGTTGACACTTGACAGAACTGAGAGAAAACACGGTGCTCATGAATGGCCGAAACAACAGAAAAATAGGCGGAGCATGAAAGGGACGCCAACGACATTTATATTTAATGATAAGTAGGGTGACTGTAGGCACTTTCGTTGTAGCGCTCGACGATGCGTTCATTAAAGACTAGCGTTTATGTTCGTTGTCAAATTGCTTGCGTTAAGATTTAGTCTGAATTATCAATCTTGCGTCGGGAATGAATTTCCAACAAAATCCATATACGCGAGCAGGATGTCGACAACTTGACCGTAGCTCTTGACACCTTCCTCGACCTTGTTTGCTTTTAAATAGGCATCATTGATTGTGGTTGAGATGGTGGCGATAGGAGTTTCGAATGCTTTCCAATACGTTCTTTCGGCGTTTAAATCGCGTGAGACGGCAGTAGAAATCTCGGCATTCGTTTCGACCCAACGATCATAGTCTTCCGAATACAAGCGATTGCTCAAGTGCTTCCAAGCGCTCACTAATCCAGAATATCGCCAGATTGGGTCTGGATGATAAAAACAGCTGATGTAAGACGCGAGATTGGCGTCGTCTTCACGCGCGAATCCGCGAGCGTGAGCTAACTCGTGTGCGGCGGTCGATAGGATAGCAAAATCCGGTTGGTCGATGTTGATATTGACCTCCAAGAAGAGTGGCATATAGAGACCGACAATATGAGTGTAGGACCAATAGTGGGAGAGTATAACGCCTTTCGGTGTTGTTTGAATGGAACTTTTCAAAGCGGGCATGGTCTTTGCCGCTTGATCCCATCCAACATTCGATGTTTTCAAGATCTCATTTAGATTATCGATTGAAAGGACACCCTGTTCGTCTTCCGGAAGTCCTTTTCGTGCATCGCTCGCCGCGCGAGCAAAGAGTGCGGTGACGCGCTCAAGTTCTTCCACAGGTCTCTTTTTAATCGTTAAGCCGAGTGTTTGAGCCAGAGGCGACCGCGCGTAATTGATCCCATGAAATGCTACGAATAACGTGAGTGAAAACAGAGCTACCGTTAGAATTACGAGCGCTGATTTGAGAAGACGGCGCCATCTCCAAGAAGAATAAATGACAAGTCTCACGATGCCACGGATCAATAACGCCACAAGAGCCATCGACCCCAAAACGACACATACTTCTGTTAGCGAGAAGGGAAGGTGTTTGACCGGCCATGCCCAAATGGTGGCAAGCGGTTGGAAAACTTTTTCCGCATACACATCGGCAACGAGTGGATTTTTGAATGCGATCGTACGCAAAACAACAAAGACAAGCGCCGAGAAAAAGGCGATACTACACACAACGCTTATCCCAAACAATTTAGGTCGACGACTATCTCTTTGCCTTTTTGACTTGTGTTTATTTTTCACTTCTTATCTCTTGCGGTGATTAGCTCTTCACTCGATTAAAGATTGTTTATTTTTGAGCCGATCAAG
>CAZBOM010000016.1:0-17537 GCA_964493375.1 uncultured Mageeibacillus sp.
GAAAAATTGAATGGATTGTTATAGACCGCAATACAAAGGGGAATATATTGGCGAGGGCAAGTGGATGTCGAATCATGAGGTCCATTGTATTCTCGATCAGTTTGTATCTTGCCCGAGCGTATTCGGTTCTGAATATGAGTTGGGCCAACTGATCGCTAAGTTAGCGACTGATCACGGGCTTATGGTTGAATTTCAACCGGTGTCAGAAAAACGAGAGAACATTTTGATGACAATAGGCGCCGATTCTTTTCAATCTAAAAAACATGCTCTTTTGTTCCATGGTCATTACGACACGGTTCCGGCGCTCGATATGCCGGAAGCCTTCTCGACGCGTGTTAAAAACAACATGATGTGGGGGCGTGGATCAGTCGATCAGAAGGGCGGCCTCGTCGCGGCGTTGTGTGCGGCGATTGCCGTGAAAAGAACTCAACGCCCTTTCAAAAAATCTCTTTGTGTCGCTGCTGTCGTCGATGAAGAATCAGAGCATCGGGGAAGTTATATGCTCGCTCAGAGCGAGATTGACGCGGAGTATGCGATCGTGACGGAGCCGACAAACACGCACGCCGTTGAGTTTGGTGTGCGAGGTACAAGTCCTATTCGGATTCGCGTGGAGGGTCGGACGGCGCACGCCGGCGTCCCTCATATGGGAGTGAATGCCATAGAGAAAGCTCTTCCCATTCTCGATGAGCTATTTAAAATGGAATTCCCTATTCTCGATCTAGGTGAACTCGGCACGGTACGGGGGACGCTTTGTGTCAGCATGATGAACGCGGGAACGGCCTACAATAATGTCCCAAACGAAGCGGTGATTTGGCTCGATCGACGGACGGTAATGGGTGAGACATCAGCCTCGGCCCTTGAGCAGGTTCGCGATGTGTTGGCGAAAGTTCGCGAGCGCGATTCATCCGTGATTGCAACGGCCGATATCGCGCGACCTGATTGGTCGTGGCAACCCATCATGGATCGCGGATTAAATCCGACACTGACACCTGTTGACAGCGAGCTTTTCAACGTGCTGCAACGTTCAGCGACAAAGAGTCGTGTCGGAGTCTTAGAAAAACGCTTTGCCGGCGGTTATTACGATATGGATTTCTTAGTCAACGATCTAGGAATTCCAACACTCGTTTACGGTCCGGGTGATATCTCTCTGGCTCATTCTGCGTCTGAAGAAATTGACATAGACGATGTTTGTCGCGTGACTGAAGTGTTCTGCCACACGATTGAAGAGCTGTGTCTTTAAGTTTTGATGGATCTCGCCTTTAAGGAAAGATCAAACGACTCAAAATCAATCGGCCGAACAGAAACAATCCATCAAAGCCTCGTATGCGATGACGGCGCCGAATAGCTGTTCCAACTCGATGTACTCATTATCGATGTGCGCGAGCGTTTCGAGCGAGGGGCCGATGCCGATAGTCGCGATTGACGCTTCTCCCGCGTAGTGGCTGCCATTTGTGCAGAATTGGTAAGTGGACAACGTCGATGGAAGTCCTGCTTTGCGCAACGCTTCAAGTGCTTTTTGAACGAATGGTTCGTTCGCATCATAGATCCATCCAGGAAAGAATCTTTCCGCTTCGATCATCTGTCCTGTGTAGCACCGCTCACTTCCGTATGCAAAGCTGACACTGAGATCCATTTGATCGTTATCGCGTTTCGCTTCGTCAAGCAACACTTTTAGCGGAGCGAGGACGCTGTTGGGCGTCTCACCCGGCAAAAGACGCCTATCAAAAGTGGCGACACAGTAATTGGGTATAACGGAGGCACCGGGGTATGGCGACGATATAACATCAGTCAACTCAAGAATCCCATGCCCGAGAATAGGATGCTCGACTAAATCAACTTGGCGAAATTGCGGGATCATCTCCATCATGGAATAGACGGCATTGATGCCTTTATGCGGACTTGCCGAGTGCGCCGATCGACCGAATGATTCAAGTTTGATCTCCGCTCGACCGCGCTGTCCGATCGCGAGATTGAGATGAGTCGCTTCACCGATGACGACGAGATCAGGTTGGCAGCGTTCTGAGATTATTCGTGCCGAGACACCTTCGAAACATTCTTCTTGTACGACGCCCGCGATGACAATCTTTCCGGCAAAAGAACCCTTTGTTTTTTCTGCGAAACGACGTGAAGCGACGACCATCGCGCTGATCGCCCCCTTCATGTCGGAAGTCCCTCTTCCATAAAGTTTTCCGTCACAGATATCGCCCGCATAAGGGGAGTGCTCCCATTTCTCGGGATTCGTCACAGGGACGGTGTCGATATGTCCATCGAAGAGCACGACGGGGCCTGGCTTATCGCCTTGAATCGTCACGGTCAAACTGCCATATCGGTCGACAGCCAGTTCGCCCAATCGGTGCTTCTCATAATAAGCTTTGAGAACATCGACGACGCCTTTTTCTTGTCCTGACACGCTCTCTTCGGCAATCATGGCACGACAAAGAGCGACGACTTCATCGCGAAAACTTTCATCGCAAATCATTTTGTTTATCATGTTTATCTTCTCCCGCTATTCATCATAGCACGTTCCTTGTAGGTTCCAGCCTTATGACAGATGCTCGACAAGACCGCCGATCAAGCCTATGCCGGCACCCAAAAAGACGAGAGAGAAGAGATTGATGCGCTTTAAGCGCAAAAGGAAAATGATCACGAAAGCGACGAGCGCGATCGGGTCGATCATGATCGGAGCTTTCGAGACAAAAATCGATGAGATAAAGATGGAGACAGCGGCGACACCGATCAACCCCGTGACACCGGGGCGAAGTGATTTGCAAGCACAATCAATAACAAATGATTTTTTCCCACGGAAAAAGAAATGACCGAGAATAAGCAACAAAATCGTCTGAGGAAGGACAGAGGCAAAAGAGGCGACAATGGCGCCGGGGATGCCCGCAACGCGAGATCCGACAAATGTCGCGGCATTCAAAGCAATAGGACCGGGGGTAATTTGAGAAATTGAAACGACATCGGTCATCTCGGCGATTGTCAACCACCCATATCGATTGACAATGACACGTTCGATTAAGGGGAGTGCGGCGTAGCCACCGCCAAAGGCAAAGGCGCCGACTTCGAGAAATGCGAGAAAAAGCCGTAAGAAAATCATGGGATTTTTTCCTCCGGCACATACTTGAACGTGACGATCCCGATCAGTCCGAGAGTCACGATAATGAGCCCCGTATTGACAGAGGTCAACAACCCGACGAGAAAGGATGAAATCATCAAAACAGCTGAAAATATTTTGTGTTTCTTAAGGGACGCTTTGGCAAGGTCGTAAACAGCGATGATCATCACGGCGCTAATGGCTCCGCTCATCCCGCGCAAAGCGGCGCGCACCCAGAAATTGCTCGCAAACCACGCGTAGAAATAGTAAAGAATGGAGATGATGATCAGCGGAGGGAGCGCGGCGGCGACGACACCCAAGATAGCGCCCCAACGGCCTTTGAGTTTATATCCCGTGAGCAACGCCGCGCTGACGGCGATCGGCCCGGGAGCCGTTTGCGAGAGCGCGATAAGATCGAGCATTTCGTCGTCGCAAATGAGTTTCTCTTTGCAAACAAATTCTTCTCTGATCATCGGCACAATCGTGTACCCGCCGCCAAAGGTCATAATGCTAATTTTGAAGATTTTTAGAAAATACTTCCACAAACTCATGCTTGCATTCTATCACGCGACTCACTTATGTTCCTGTTATACTACTAATTGAGACATATCATTGTTTTTGAACGTTTATTATATGTTCGCTGAAAGTTATTCCGCTTGACAAGGATGGATGAGTCAACGCAAATCATCTCTTTTGTGTGTGGCTTGAGTTTCAATGGTCAGGTGTGATTCAGCGAAGGAAGGACTAACAATGTCAGATAAAGCTTATCTTTTTTACGGAGATTTTGTTACGGCGCGAAAAGAACCGGGTGATCTCATCGTCTATGAAGATTCATACGCCATGGTAAGAGAGGGGAAGCTTCTCAGCATCACGGCGGAAAAACCGTTCATTCAGGGAGAGACTACTGAAATCAATTGTCGAGGCAAACTGATTATACCGGCTTTTTCCGACGTTCATCTGCACGCCGTGCAATATGTGACGACGGGGCTGGGATATGACAAAGAGCTTTTGCCTTGGCTCGCGGAATACACTTTCCCCGAAGAGGCTCGCTTTACAGATCCTGTTTATGCCGAGCGCGTGTTTCGCGATCTCGTTTATGACCTTTGGTCCGCCGGGACGCTTCACAGTTCTATTTTCTCCAGTATGAGTACAGATGCCTCGTTGTTATTGGCTGAGATATTGGCGGAGGCGGGGCTCTCAGCTTATGTCGGCAAAGTGAATATGGATCGACACGGCGGTGTTCAGCTCGAAGAAACAACAGAGGAATCGATCCGCGAGACGATACGCTTCTTGGAGCAGATGAGCCCTTATGAGAGTCGACATGTTTATCCTATTGTGACACCTCGATTTGTCCCCTCGTGTTCAGAAGCATTAATGCGTTGGCTGGGTGAGCAAGTAGAGAAAAAGAACTTGCCCGTTCAGTCGCATGTCAATGAAAACAAGCGTGAGATTGAATGGGTCAGAGAGCTCTTCCCCGCATCGAGAGACTATCTCTCTGTTTACAATGATTTCGGCTTGTTGCCGATAGGGCAGACGGTGATGGCTCACTGTGTCTATAACACCGATGAAGAGATTGCGATGATGAAAGAGCGCGATGTTCTGGTCGCGCACTGTCCCTCGTCCAATGAGAATATCGCCTCCGGGATCATGCCGGCGGCCGATTTACTTGATAAAGGGATTAGGATCGGTCTAGGATCTGATATCGGTGGCGGAAACCGCCTTTTTATCGGATACCATATGGCGTCGGCGATGAAGCATTCGCGCCTTCGTTGGGCGTTGACTGATCGCTCTTCTCGCGTCATTACCTTTGCCGAATCTTTTTGGATGGCGACCGTTGCGGGCGGCTCGCTGTTTGGGAAAACAGGCGCATTCATTCCCGGCTATGATTTTGACGCGCTTGTGATCGACGACAGCCGTCTATCGCGTTACCGTCCGCTCAGTGTTTTTGAAAGACTTCAACGATTCATTTTCGTCGGAGATGACAGGCAAATTGAGTCGAGATATCTCAGAGGAGAACTTATCGCAAAACCTCGTACCGTGTTAAAATAACGATGTTGAAGAGGATGAATCTTAACAAGAAGGAAGTAATAATCTAATGAAAATTCTTGTAGTCGCTGACGAACATGAAATGAGTATTGAGGCGTCGCGCATTATCAGCGCGCTCGTCAGAACGAAACGGAATGCTGTTTTAGGCCTTCCCACCGGATCAACACCATTGGGCACTTACAGAGAACTCATTCGTATGCACCACGAAGAGAATCTCGACTTTTCCCGCGTCCATACCATCAACCTCGACGAGTATGTCGGGCTCTCCGGTTATCATCCGCAAAGCTACCGTGCCTTTATGAGAGACAACTTCTTTGATCACATCAATATTGATCAGGATAATACGCATGTGCCGGACGGATTGGCGGAGGATGTCGAAGAGGAGTGTCGCCGTTATGACGATATGATTTATCAGTATGGTCATACAGATTTGCAACTGATCGGTATCGGCCCGAACGGACACATCGCTTTTAACGAACCGGCTGACTTTTTTACGCCTGACACGCACGTGGCTGTTTTGACAGAGAGTACGATCAACGCCAATCAACGTTTCTTTGAAAATCGCGACGAAGTGCCTCGCACGGCGATTTCCATGGGGATGCGCGGCATTATGAGTACGAAACATTTGATTCTGATCGCATCAGGCGAGGGGAAAGCCGATGCCATCAAGAAAAGTTGTTTTGGCCCCGTGACACCTCAAGTGCCGGGTTCGCTCATCCAATTGCACCCGTATGTCACCGTGATCGTCGATGAAGCCGCTATGTCGATGTGCGAATTGATCTAAAGTATTTTATGAGAACACTGTTTGCATGCTGACAACCATGATCCATTGTGAAAAAGGCTTGTCCCTCTTCACAGATCATGTGCGCTTGGCAATCATTGTTTCAAGATTTGTAAAAGTGATGAGATTCAATAAAAAGGAGATCTGCCATGAGTACCCGCATTCTTGTCGTCGATGACGAACCTAATATTGTGAATATTCTTCGCTCGAACCTTGAGCGCGAAGGATACAAGGTGCTTGCGGCTTATGATGGCGAAGAGGCCATTCGACTGGCCTCTTCGAGAAATCCCGATCTCATTCTTTTAGACTGTATGCTCCCCGGAATAGACGGTTTTGACGTTTGTAAGCGCATCCGTCGCG
The DNA here is from genome assembly GCA_964493375.1 of uncultured Mageeibacillus sp. GTDB lineage: Bacteria > Bacillota > Clostridia > Saccharofermentanales > DTU023 > UBA4923. The sequence continues at coordinate 6,285 of CAZBOM010000016.1, forward strand.
ATTCAACCGTTCCGATTATTATGATCACCGCGAAAGGTGAGGAGATCGACAAAGTACTCGGACTGGAACTTGGAGCCGATGATTATATTACGAAACCTTTCAGTGTTCGTGAAGTGCTCGCAAGAGTTAAAGCGCAATTGCGTCGTGTCAGTATTCAAGAAGACAGAATCGATTTGACGCCCGTCATTGAGATCGGCGGGATTGTCATCGATCAAGATGCCTACCATGTGACGCTTGACGGTCAGACGATTGATTTGACATTGCGCGAATATGAACTCGTCCGTTTTCTCGCGAGTCATGCGGGGCAAGTCTTTACGCGAGAAGAACTTCTCGAAAATGTTTGGGATTACGAGTATTACGGCGATGTCCGCACCGTCGACGTAACGGTCAGGAGAGCGCGAGAAAAAATTGAGCCTGACCCCAATGAATTTCGCTACATTTTAACAAAGCGAGGCGTCGGGTATTATTTTCGCAAAGATCCCGAGGACACCGAGAATAATATTTAACGATGAGTGACGTAGCGATTGTCTTTGTTACCGCCTTAGCGACAGCGCTCATTATTATCCCTGTGATGTTCTGGAAAAGCAAACGCGACCGACGCCGTGTCGATCAAGATATGATGCGAACCATGCGCCGAATCGCCAATGAGCGTACGGAATCACAGGCGATTCTCGCGTCGCTTGATGTCGGTATCATCGCGTATGGTAGTGATGATCGTCTCATCGCGTCAAACCCTATCGCAGAATCTTACTTTGGAGTTATCCCCGACTCGTTGGCCGGTTTTCTTGACCGGTTCGGCGCTGACAATGGCATGCGAGCCGCTTATTACTTAGACAGCGACGATGTCTCCGGAGAACTCGATATCAACGACTATTCATTGCGGCTTGTGTGTCAACACCACCCTGTTCGTATTGATGGCGAACGTTTTGGCGGCCATGTTATTACGGCACAAGACTACACGCAGATCAGACGCCAAGAAGAGCAGCGGAAAGCGTTTGTCGCCAATGTTTCTCACGAGCTTAAAACGCCCTTGACGACGATGAAATCGTATTCTGAGACGCTTCTCGATTGGGGTATCGACGAGAAAGATCGTGAAGAGATAAAAGCTGATGTAGGGCGTATTTATGACGATTCGATCCGTATGGAGCGACTGATCACCGATCTACTTCTTTTGTCGACGATTGATAGTAGTCGACTGTATGTCCAAATGGTGATTTTTGATCTCGCCGAATGTGCCCGCCAAGTCTGCGACCGATTGATCGATCAAGCTCAAGCCAAATCGATCTCTCTTGAATTCTCGGCGATTTCGCGAGAGGCGGCCGTGTTTGCCGACCGGTCGTCGGTCGAACGCATACTGACGAATTTAATTGTGAACGCGATCCATTACACTGAAATTGGCGGAAGTATTCGAATTTACGCCGGCAATGTCGTGGACGATTTTTACATCAAAGTGATTGACGATGGCATCGGCATCGAAAAAGCGGAGATTGAGAATATTTTCCGACGCTTTTACAGAGCCGATAAAACGGGATCGCGTGCTTTTGGCGGGACAGGTCTCGGTCTCTCGATCGCGCAAGAGTTGGCGAGGATGCAACGAGGACGCATCGAAGCGGAAAGTGAGCTCGGCGTCGGCAGTCAGTTCACTTTGTTCTTGCCGAGCGCGAAACGGATCCTGCGAGAGTCTCTTTTCGATGTGTCGAACAAAGAGAAGCCGAGGGATTCTGTCGCGACGGCCGGTCAGGAGACGATTCGTCGATGGTTAGGGGAACTTGCCAACGATGATGTAAAGGATGATACAGGATCGTTCGATTTGCGCGAACTCCTTGATATAATTGATAAAAAGGTCAACAATAGTATGAACCTGTGAACAGGTTTATGATGATATGAGAAAACTTGCGCCTCGTGCGACATTTTTTAATGTGACATTCTGAAAAGAGGTTCATTTGCGTAGTTATTTAATTGAGGGTGGGCGCCCTTTAAATGGACATGTGAAGATTGGCGGTTCGAAGAACGCTTCGCTGGCTGTTTTATCCGCGGCGATGGCGATCGATGGCCCCTGTGTGATTGATAACCTTCCCGCCATCAGTGATATCGATATTCTGTTGCAGATTTTTAGCGATATTGGAGCGACAGTCGAGTACCTCGCGCCGGGCAAGGTGCGGCTCGATGCTCGCACGATCAATACTCACGAGGCTTTGCATTCTCGCGTGACTGAGTTGCGCGGGTCCTATTATTTACTCGGCGCGTTGCTCGGTCGTTTTGGCAAAGTGTCTTTGCGCATGCCTGGCGGATGTGATTTCGGTGTTCGCCCGATTGATCTCCATTTGAAAGGATTCCAAGCACTTGGCGCGGAGACGGAAGTCGGTCGCGGTATCGTGACTTGTTCTGCCGACGAACTGACGGGTGGCGGCGTCTTTCTCGACACGGTGAGTGTCGGCGCGACGGTTAACATCATGTTAGCCGCGGTGAAAGCCAAGGGGAAGACAGTCATCGATAATGCGGCGCGTGAACCACACATCGTCGATGTGGCGAACTTCTTGAATGCGATGGGTGCCGATATCCGCGGAGCCGGAACCGATGTGATTCGTATCAACGGACGCCCTATGCTTCCGGCCAATAAAGAATATACGGTCATCCCCGATCAAATTGAAGCGGGAACGTATATGATTCTCGCGCCTCTGACAGGCGGCGATATTACAGTCGATGGTGTCATCCCCAAACACATGGAGCCACTCTCTGCCAAACTACAGGAAATGGGCGTTACGGTTGAAGAAGGTGAGGACTCCATTCGAGTGTTCTTAGCCGAAGGAGACACACTTCGAGCGACGAGCTACAAGACGATGCCGTATCCCGGATTTCCGACGGACCTCCAACCTCAAGCGACAGTTCTTCTGTGTGTCGCGGAAGGCACAGGACGAATGATTGAGAATGTCTGGGAAAATCGTTTCCAATATGTCGACGCTCTTCGTATGATGGGCGCGAATATTATCACATCGGGTCGTTTGGCGGTTATCCAAGGTGAAGCTGAACTGACGGGATCGCGTGTCACGGCTCGCGATTTGCGCGCCGGAGCCGCGATGGTCATGGCGGGCCTGGCGGCACATGGTGTGACAGAAGTCTTTGATATCGACCGTATTGAGCGCGGTTATGAGCATTTTGTCGACAAGCTGACGAATATCGGCGCCACAATCAAAAGAGTTGAAAGTGATGACGAATGAGTGTTTTCTCGCTGTCACTTCGATCAGGGTCGAGTGGGAATTCGACATACATCCGCACTGAATCGGCGCGGATTGCCGTCGATTGCGGGATGAATGGAAAACAATTCGCCCTAGCTCTCAATTCTATCGGTGAAGACGCGAAACATGTCGACGCGTTACTTTTGACGCATGAACATATCGATCATTGCTCGGGAATTGGTGTCATCATGCGACGCCACCGTATCCCTCTCTATATGACGCTCGATACGTTGAATGGTGCGCGCCAGATCCTCGGTAAAATCGATGAGTCTCTCATTCACATTATTGAACCGGGAAAAATGTTCGCGATTCGCGACACGGTTGTGATGCCCTTCTCCATCCCTCATGACGCGGCGGATCCTGTCGGTTATCGCATATTCACGAAGACAGGCGATATCGGTGTTGTCACCGACTTAGGTCATTTCTCATCCATCGTACGCGACTCGCTCGAAGGGTGTCGCGTCGTCTTTTTAGAGGCGAATTTCGATCCAAACATGTTGGAAACTGGCCCCTATCCTTATTTCTTGAAAAGAAGAATAGCGGGCGTCAACGGACACCTTTCCAATAACGACGCCGGTGAAGCCGCTGCGCATTTGTTGCGCCATGGGACAGAAGCTTTCGCGCTCAGCCATCTTTCACAAGATAACAATCGCCCGGGATTAGCGTTGAAAACGGTGAGCGAACGATTGCTTCGCGACGGCGCAAGGGCAGGACGTGATTACGTCATTAACGCATCACCGCGCTATGAGTGTTCGAAGAGTTTTCATTGTCATGTCTCGGAAAGGCCTTTTAAAAAAACGCTTCCTGAGCTGACGGAACATATTGAAACGGTTGTGCCGGAGCAACTGACCGTCTTGACATCGCCTGATTTGTCGTGCGACCAATCAAAGCTCTCCTCGGAGATGGCGTGATGAATACTCGATGGTTGATCGTCGGGCTTGGTAACCCCGGCAAGCGCTATGATCGCACCTGGCATAATGTCGGACGGATGGGCGTCGAATTACTCGCCAAACGACACGGCGTGACGATGCGGCGTCATCGTTTTGGCGGAGTGACGGGAGAAGGGGTGATCGAGGGGCAACGAGTGCTTCTCCTGCAACCGGATACCTACATGAATCGATCGGGCGAAAGTCTCATCAAAGCGATGTCTTTTTATCAGATCCCGCCGGAGCATCTCATCGTCCTATATGACGATTACGATCTGCCTTTGGGTCGCATTAGAATTCGCGAGACGGGTAGCGCCGGCAGTCACAACGGCATGAAATCAGCGATTCAACATCTCAAGACTCAGCAATTTTGGCGCGTTCGCGTCGGTATTGGGCCGAGGCCTGCCGGAGATATTGTCGATTTTGTCCTCGATAAGATCGGGCGCAGCAAAGAGCCGCAGGTTTTCAATGCGCTCGAAGATGCGATTGAAGCGACAGAATTGATTTTGCGCGGTGAACATCAAGTGGCGCAAGAGCGTTTCAATAAAAAAGGATCGGTGCGCGAGGCGAATGGAGCGAGCTCTCCCGACGAGAGCGAAGGAGATCTGTGTTAAAACGTGAGTCAGAAGAATGCAGGACTGTTTGGTCAGACGCGTCCGATCTTCTTCTGAAATCTGTTCATGGACGCGAGATCATTCACGCTATCAAGAAGAGACAATCTCTCAATGTCACAGGGTTAGCTGATCCCGCCAAATCATTTTTAATCGCTTCATTAACGGAGAAGCTGGATAAGCCTTCTTGTGTTTTAGTTCCCGATGAAGCGCGCGCTCGTTCAATGCGCGAAGAGCTCTCAGCTTTTATTCCGGAAGAATCAGTTTTGACTTTCCACAGTCGCGAATTATCTCTTTACGATGTGCGCGCCATCAACCGTGACCAAGAATTGATGCGATCGGCCGTGCTCACGCGCCTATTAAACAAGGACTTTCGCGTGTTGATTTTGCCTGCCGACGCGGCGCTTCAACGAGTCCGTGATCCCGCGATATATCGACAGTTTGTCACGACGCTTGAACGAGGCCAGCGAATTGATCCCGAAGAACTCGAAAATGACTTCATTAAGGCCGGGTACGAACGTGTACCGCAAGTGGAGAGCGCCGGCCAATACGCGCGACGAGGTGATATTCTCGATATTTGGCCACCAAGTGCGTCTCGCGAGCACCATGAAGCCATCCGTATTTCCTTTTTCGATATCGAAATCGATGAATTGAAATCATTCGATCCCGACACTCAGCGTTCGACAGAAACGATGCGTCGCGCGGTAATTCCACCGGCTCGCGAACTTGTCATGACAGAAGAGGAACGAACGTCGACGGCTGACCGGCTGGAGAACGCCATCGCCGAGACCGTCACGAGAGCCCGCCGTGAAGGGTTTAAGCGCGATGTCATTGAAAAACTCCAAGCGACCGGACAACGCGATCTTGAGCGCTTGAAAGAGAATATGTTTTTTCCGTCACTCGACCGTTTGTTACCGCTCATTGAATCGACGACGTGCACCGTGATGGATTATGTTCGTTTTGTCTCACCGCTTTATTTCCTCGATGAACCGCTTACTTTTTCGCGTCGCCTCGACGCCTCGCATGCCGGTTTCGCGCAACGGCTCACAAACTATATGGCAAAAGGCGATGCATTCTCTTTTTCAGAGAATTGTCAAATTGGACCGCCCGACGTGTTTCGCGCGATTGATCGAGAGCGCCGTTTTTTGGCACTCATTGATATGCCTGTTTCCGGTAACGGATTGCCGGGAGCCGAACTCGTGTCGTTTCATGCGCGCACAGCCGACCGCTATCGAAGCCATCCGGAGCAAGTGGCTGTAGATATCGCCCGCGTCATCGACAAAAAAGGCGTCGCTCTTCTGTATACGGGTTCTGACGAATGCGCCGAACAACTGTCCTTGTTTCTGTTTGACCGCGGTATCGATACGGCTATCGTTTTGCCCGATCTGTTTCCGAGAGGTTTCGTGATCGATGAGTTATCGATTCTCGTCGTCGGGACAGAAGATCTCTATGGAATCAGCAGGCGGAAGACGCGCAGAAAAAAACGCTCTCAACGCGAAGTATTTTACCAAGATCTTGTACCCGGTTCACTTGTCGTTCACGAGGATTACGGTATTGGGCGGTATGAGGGGACTGAATCGATCACGACGAGCGATGGGACGCGCGATTATTTGACAATCATGTACCGCGACGGCGTCTTGCGATTGCCGGTTGACCGCGTGGAGCTTCTGTCGCCTTATATCCCTGTCGGCGACGCGAGACCGAAGCTTTCCTATATGGGCGGTACAAAATGGCAACGCCAAAAAGAGCGCGCCCGTTCTTCGATCAAGCGACTTGTGACCGATATTATTTCTCTTTATGCCGCAAGACAGTCCGTCAAGGGGCATGTGTTCGCCCCGGATACGCTTTGGCAAAAAGAATTTGAGGCCTCGTTCCCGTTCGAAGAGACGGGCGACCAACTGCGCGCGATCGCGGAGATCAAGGGAGATATGGAAAGTGACAAAGTCATGGACCGCCTTGTCTGCGGAGATGTCGGATTTGGCAAAACAGAGGTCTGTTTTCGCGCCATGTTTAAGTGCGTGATGGAGGGCAAGCAAGCCGCGCTTTTGGCGCCGACGACTGTTCTCGTCAGGCAACATGTCCAGAATTTGAAGGAAAGGCTCAGCGCTTACCCCGTTACGGTGAGAGAACTCTCAAGATTTGTGAGTCCTGAAGAGCAGAAGAAAACGATTAAAGAACTCGCCCAAGGGCGTGTCGATATGGTGATCGCGACGCATCGACTCCTATCGAAAGATGTCAAATTTCGCGATCTCGGCCTTCTCGTCATCGATGAGGAACAGCGATTTGGTGTCGACCATAAAGAGATGATCAAGGCGGTTTCACCGACGGTTGAGGTGTTGACATTGACGGCGACGCCAATCCCGCGGACACTCCATCTGTCGCTCGCCGGTATGCGCGATATCTCACTTCTCGAAGAAGGTCCGGAGGATCGATTGCCGATCCAGACGACGGTCGTTGAATACGATGAAGATCTCGTCATCGACGCGATCTTGCGCGAACAAGCGCGACACGGTCAAGTGTTTTATTTGTTTAACAACACGTATAAAATCGATCTTCGCGCCGCGGAATTGGCCGAGAAAATGCCGGGCGTTCGTTTCGCCGTCGCCCATGGGAAAATGTCTGAACGGCAGTTGGAACAGGTGATTGAGTCGTTTTTAGACGGCGAATACGATGTACTCGTCTGCACAACCATTATCGAGTCAGGTGTCGATATGCCGCGCGTTAACACTTTAATAGTTGAGGACGCCGATCGTTTCGGATTGGCCCAGCTTTACCAGATTCGAGGAAGGGTCGGCCGATCGGAACGTCAAGCCTATGCATTGATCACGTATCACCCTGATCGCGTCATCGGTGAAGCGGCCGAGAAACGGTTGGCGGCGATCCGCGATTTTACGGAACTTGGATCCGGCTTTCAGATCGCACTTCGCGATTTAGAAGTGCGCGGAGCCGGCAATCTTCTCGGGGCGGAACAGAGTGGACATCTTGAAGCCATTGGATACGATCTTTATACGAGAATGCTGGAGGAGAGTGTTGAGGAAGCGAAAGGCGTTGAACCTCCGCCGAAACGCACCCCCACCGTAGTCGACTTGGCGACGGACGCTTATTTACCCGAGCATTATGTGAGAGAAGGCGATGAACGACTCGAGATCTATCGGCGTATCGCCTCGATTCGAACGATTGACGATTATCGCGATGTTTTCGATGAGCTCACCGACCGGTATGGTAATCCGCCTGAAGAAACGGTTTCATTGCTCGATATCTCATATATTCGAGCTTTCGGAGAACGGGCGGGGTTGTTACGCGTGTGCGCATCGGGGCGTGATGTTGAACTTATATTAGATAAAGGAACGACGGACGATGATCGCAAGATGGAACTTCTCTCTCGTCTGCTCGCCGTCAGTACAGACGAGCATCGTCTGACCTTCAAAGCCGGTTATCGGCCGCTGATTCTTGCAAAAGGAGTCGCGAAAAAGCTACCCGACACACCGTCTGTATTGCGAGACATTTTCTCGTCGGCCGAAAAGGTTCTCTGAGAAAAACCCTTATACTTCTTGGCGGTTTTGAAAAGCGCGCGATAGCGTGACTTCGTCCGCGTATTCGAGAGCGGCTCCCATGGGGATGCCGTGGGCGATTCTCGTCGTTCGAATACCGGAAGGTTTTAATAATCGCGCGATATAGAGAGCCGTCGCTTCGCCTTCGATCGTTGGGTTCGTCGCAAGGATAATTTCTTCGACTTCATCGTGCTCGCGCAAACGGACGAAGAGCTCTTTTAGTTTGACATCTTCCGGCCCGATATCGTGCATCGGGGAGATGACGCCATGGAGAACATGGTACAGCCCTCGATAGTCATGAATGCGTTCCATCGCCGCGACATCGCGAGGGTTCTCCACGATGCAAATACGCGTCTTATCTCGAGCGGCTGATCGGCAGATATCACAGGGGTCGTCTTCCGTTAGATTACAGCAGACAGAGCAAAGATGAACAGACGAGCAAGCGTCGCGAATAGCATCCGCGAGCGCGAGCGCGTCTTCTTTTTTATCATCGAGGATATGAAAAGCGAGGCGTTGGGCTGATTTCTGCCCAATACCAGGCATTTTTGCAAACGCGTTGATCAGTTTGGCGATTGCCGGCGAGTAACGATAAGCCATCGCTAGAAACCGGGGAAACCGAGTCCGCCGCCGGTGACTTGCGCCATGCGGGCTTCCGCCATGTCATCTAGTTTTCTCGCCGCGTCGTTGACGGCCGCTGTGATTAAATCTTGAAGCATTTCGACATCCTCGGGGTCAACGACGCCGGGATTGATTTCGAGCACTTGAATCTGATGACCAGATCCGAGGACGACACGCACGACACCGCCACCTGCTGTCGCTTCCGCCGTCATTTCGGCGACTTCATCTTGAGCGATCGCGAGCTCTTCTTGCATCTTCTGCGCTTGCTTCATGAGTTGGTTCATTTGGTTGCCAGCGGGCATACCGCCGCCTCGCGGAAAACCTCGTCTACCTTTAGCCATATCAATCTCTCTTTCTAGTTTTCATCTTCTGATGGAGAAGGGATCTCTTCAATAAGTGCTTTTTCTCTCGCGTTTTTGAGCCACGCCCATTCAGCTGTTTCGCCGGGCTGGGCTTGTTCTGTATCGAGCACAACCGTCCAATCGGCTTTTCGACCGATGCGATTCGATAAAATCTTGTGAATGAGTTGCGAGTTATCGGCTTCGGACAAACAGCTATGCTGCCCTTTTAAATTCGGGTCAAAACGTATTTCAAATGTATCGCCATTCATGCATACGCGAGCGGGGCGCGCGCAAAGTGCGATATCCATGCGGCATTCTTTTTGCAAATCATCGAGCACTTCGCGCCAGACGTCGAGAACGCGTTTGTCGCCATGAGCTGTCTGAATGATTTCGGACGACGACACGTCATTTAAGTCGCTTTGAGAGTCGGAATCAACCGTTTCGCTCGCTATGATCTCTTCAAGCGGCGGTTCTTCACATTGTTCCATCATTTCAGGTTCAGCAGACAAGGGGGGACGTTCATCGACTAAGGAATCTTCTAAATGATCCCCTTGGCCATGTGTATTCTGTTCCTCTGGTCTTCCGATCATGAAACCATCCGCCGGAGAGTCTATTGCGAGATTGTTATCATGCAAAGAATCTTCGATCGACTCAGATGCCACCGGTATCTCCTCTATCGGCTTATCGTCCGTATGTATGGTTTTCTCAAGCTTTTTGCCGTTTAGAGAATCGCTCATTGCAGAGCCCCCTTGGCGCGCGATGGTTGCGCCGGATAGCGCGCTCTCAACACTTCCCGCGCCAAAGCGATTCATCAGATCGATTAGTCCGATCTCAAGTGTCGTGCGAAGGTCCGGGGACAAGCGCATGGAGACGAGAAGTTGAGCGAGACCTGCGATCAAGTCAATCAATGTTATCGTACGCGTTTGTTTCGCGATCGATGCCATGTGTTGAATGTCTTCCCCGCGAAGTTGAATCAGTTTTTCAGGCGTATGTGAAACGCTCGCGACGAGCAGATTCCTGAAATAAGCGCCGAGATCAGTGACGAAACGCGTCAAGTCGCGCCCCGACATTACGAGCTCTTGGACATTGACGAGCAGTACTTCAGGTCTCTGGAAAAGGATCGCCTCCGCTGTTTCTGACAAGAAACGGTCGGGGACGAGACCCGCGAGTGTCAAGACATCATCTCGCGTGATGGGAGACTTTGTGAGTTGTCTCGTCTGATCGAGCAAACTGATCGCATCACGGAGCGCTCCCCCCGAGAGTATCGCGATCATCTCCAGCGCGCCGGCGTCGATATCGAGTTGGACGCTTTTCGCGATTTGATCGATCCGTCCGATGATCTCTTCATTAGGAATTCGGCGGAACTTGAAGTGCTGGCATCGAGAAATGATCGTTGCGGGAATGCGGTGTGGCTCCGTTGTTGCCATGACGAAAACGGCGTGTGAAGGCGGTTCTTCAAGCGTCTTAAGAAGCGCGTTAAAGGCGCCGGTAGACAGCATGTGTACTTCGTCGATGATATAAACTTTAAAACGCGCGCGCAGGGGGGTGAAGACGACTTCATCCGTCAAACGCCTCATATGATCAACACTATTGTGTGAGGCGGCGTCGATTTCGCTGATGTCCATCAACGATCCGTCGTTTGCTGCCTTACAAATATCGCATGTATTACAAGGATCTCCGTGATCGGGGTTCAGACAATTGATCGCTTTAGAAAAAATCTTTGCCAGAGATGTCTTGCCTGTCCCGCGCGTGCCGGAGAATAGGATCGCATGAGAGAAATTGCCGTTGATAACGCTTTGACGAAGAGGGTAGACGATTTGCTCTTGAGCGACCACATCGGAAAAAGTCTGCGGACGCCACAAACGGTAAAGAGCAAGTTTATCTGATTCCGCCATGGTTACACCTCATTTCGCGTCATTTCGCGTCTCTGTCTTGAAAAAAATACCGTTCCTGAGTCGCAACCGAATCAG
>CAZBOM010000017.1:0-17259 GCA_964493375.1 uncultured Mageeibacillus sp.
AACACGGGCTCAATATTGCCCAGTTTGTCAGAGAATTTAATGAACGGACACAAAAAGATATTGGCTTGGTAATTCCCGTCGTCATTACGGTTTATCAAGACAGAACGTATTCCTTCATTACAAAAACTCCGCCGGCACCGGTGCTGCTGAAAAAAGCATGCAATCTGGAGAAGGCATCGGGTGAACCGCACTCGAAGAAAGTAGCGACCGTACCTTGGTCAGAATGCATCCGCATCGCTGAGATCAAGATGGAAGACATGAATGCGTCGGACGTCGAGTCTGCCGCTCGCATGGTCGCCGGAACCGCCCGCAGCATGGGCATCGTCGTTGACTACGACAAATAAGAGGGGAGGAGCCTGTTATGAAACGCGGTAAACGTTATATTGAAGCGTCAAAGCTGGTTGATCCCCAGATGACGTACGAACCGGAAGAAGCCCTTGATCTCGTGATCAAGAGCGCCACAGCTAAGTTTGATGAGACAGTTGAAATTCACCTTCGCATGGGTGTTGACTCCCGTAAAGCCGATCAGCAGATCCGCGGCACGGTGGTTCTCCCTCACGGGACAGGTAAAGATGCGAGAGTTCTCGTGTTTGCCAAAGGTCCTGCAGCCGATGCGGCCAAAGAAGCCGGTGCTGACTTCGTCGGTGCTGAAGAATTAGCTGACAAAATTCAAAAAGAAGGCTGGCTTGATTTTGATGTCGCGATCGCAACACCCGATATGATGGGTGTGGTCGGACGTCTCGGTCGTGTTCTCGGTCCTCGCGGCTTAATGCCTAACCCGAAATCGGGCACGGTGACACCTGATGTGGCGCATGCCGTCAGCGAAGCGAAAGCCGGCCGTATCGAGTACAGACTTGAGAAACAGAACATCATTCACTGCGTCATCGGCAAAGTGTCATTCGGTACAGAGAAATTGCGTGACAACTTTGACGCGCTGCTCGATGCTATCATCAGAGCGAAACCGGCCGCGGCGAAGGGTCAGTATATCCGCCGTTGCACGCTGGCAAGTACGATGGGACCCGGAGTTCGCACGAACCCGAAACTATCGAAATAAGACGGTTGCCCACGTCTGATTGGGCTCAAAACTGAATAATACCGACTACGCCGAAGAAAGCAGGAATCCTACAGGATATAAACAGGATGGGCTGTCCCGCCGAGGTGGATGGACGAACTTATTGGTGCGCCCCTCTGCCATTCGCGGAGGGGTGTTAAATTTTATAAGGAGGTAAGTGTCGCATGCCCAGTGAGAAAGTACTGGATAGGAAGAAAAAACAAGTCGCATCACTCGTCAATGAGTTGAAAGACGCGCAATCGATCGTGTTTGCGGACTACAAAGGTTTGACCGTCAAGCAAGATACTGAAATGCGCGCCGCTTTCCGAAGCAAAGGTCTGACTTACCGTGTTGTGAAGAATTCGCTCTCAGAGCGCGCTTTTGCGCAACTTGGGATCGAAGGGATCGAAGAAGCCCTCAAAGGCCCGACCGCGTTGGCTTACAGTGTCGACGACGTCGTTCTCGCTCCTCGTATGGTGCGTGAGTTCTCTGAAAAGTTCAGAAAACTCAGCATTAAGGGTGGTGTCATCGGCGGAGAAGCACACGATGTCGATTATGTGATGGCTCTTTCACGCGTTGAATCGCGTGAGAAACTCTATGGACAGCTACTCTTCATGATGCTGTATCCGTTGACAGCTTTCGCGCAAGTCGCCAACCAAATCGCGGAAAAAGGTGCCGAAGCCGGTGTCGAAAAAGTCGCCGATCTTTTGAGTGGTGACGCGGCTGTTGTGAAAACAGAGCCCGTGGAAGAAGCAAAAGCAGAAGAAACAGCGGAAGCTGTTGTTGAAGAAGCGAAAAGCGAGACTGAGGAAGTCGTCGCCGAAGAAGCTGAAGCAGTAGACGCCGACGCTTAAGTGTTGCAACACCTGTTGAATTGTTTAGAAAACAGGAAAATCAATCATTTATTTAAGGTGTTCGCTTAAGCGGACCCGATCTACATCAGGAGGTAGACTCAATATGAACAAAGATAAGATTGCCGGAATCCTCGAAGACGTGAAAAGTCTTACGATTCTCGAACTGAATGAACTCGTTAAAATGATGGAAGAAGAGTTCGGTGTCTCAGCTGCCGCGATGGCCGTTGCCGCACCTGCCGCCGGTGGAGCCGTCGCCGGAGCCGAAGAAGAAGAGAAAACAGAATTTGATGTTATTCTCAAGAACGCCGGTCAAGCCAAAATTGGTGTTATCAAAGTCGTTCGTGAACTTACAGGCCTCGGTCTTAAAGAAGCGAAAGCTCTCGTCGATGAAGCGCCCAAGCCGATCAAAGAAAAGGTCAGCCGTGAAGACGCCGAAGACGCCGCCAATAAGCTTAAAGAAGCCGGAGCGGAAGTCGAAATCGAGTAATCTATTTGGTATTTCGAATCAAATCATCAAAAAAGGTGCCCTTCCGAAGAGGCACCTTTTTTAATTTCCACGTTGTGTTTATTTCAATCTCAGTCAAAATTGCAAACTCGAGTTTACGAGTAAAAATGAGATCGTCTCTTAATCGACTAGCTGTTTAATTGAAACTCGTTCTGCGATCAAACGTGCTGAAATTCATCACTCGCTATGACATACGATTGAGCATCGTCGATGCTCTCCTCGGCCACACGAGTACGTTCTTTTATCTCGTAGATCAATTCAAATTCATGCGCCAATCTATTGACGCGTTTGAGTAGCTGTTTTCGCGCGATAATACCGAGAAACAGACCATTTCTCTCTGTGACACAGAGATAGTTCGCGTTGACCAAGACATGGAGCATATCTTCAAAAGGTGAATCTCTATAAACGATCGGAACGTTTGTTGTCATGACATCCTTAACCTTGCGAACGGAGAGAAGATCCCAGTTGTAGTCTTCATTATCGAGCAATCCGTTGATAATCGATGGCATGGTGATCAATCCGGCGACACGGTATGATTCGTCTAACACAGGGACTGAGGTGAATCCGACACTTGACAAAAGCAGTAATGCATGAAGAAGTGTGTTTTCAGTCCTAACTGTGGCACAATGAGCCGCTTCTATCATCAACGGATCCTCACCTTGCAACAGAAACCTCCCGATGTGTTTTCCTATCATTCTCGATCCTCCAAGTTTAGGTGTCTGATTAGTATTTTTTGTTCCCAAAAAAGCTTGAGAAAAAAGTCATCGAATACCATGCTTTATGGAGGCACACAATAAAAATTCCTTCGTTCAGGCTGTTCTGCTCGAAGAAATCATCCATGGTCCCCCCCTTTGTAGCTATCTATATTGTACAGTAGAAGTTCATCAAATTGGCAAACAAATTGTGAACAATGAGATCATTGCTGTCACAAATCATTCATGCAAAAAAACTCAACAGTGATAAAATAATGATATGGAAACTCATATGGTAAAACTCGATGAAGGGAATCGACTTGTTGACGCCGGCAAATTTGCTGAAGCGCGAAACCTTTTTTTAGAGCTGATTCAGGATATTCATGTCGCGCCGCCTGTTAGAGGGCGTGCGAGAGTAGGGGAGATTCGCTCCTTAATTGGGATGGGTGATCTGCAAGAAGCAAGTGAGATAGTTGAACGCATTCTCAGTGGCAAAGAGCGGAAAGTTCACCATAATCTCAGGCCATCGATTTTGCATCAAAGAGCTAGGCTGGCGGCTCTTGGCGGAGATGTTCAACTCGCAATTCGTTACTATCGAGAAGAATTGTTGTATCTCTCATCCTCGATGTCACACTATTTCCCAAGATTGGCAGAAAACTACATTCAACAAGGGACACTTTTTCTCGAGTTAGGTGATCGTCATGAGTGTGAAATCTATTTGAGATTAGCGCGTGACTACGCCGATACTGGAACATCGGACAAGGCGTCGGCCGGCATGTTGATTTTAAAGGGTCGCTGCCACGCTGAAGACGGTGAGTTTCAGCAAGCCCTCGATACGTTTTGTGAGGCGCGGGATCTTTACATTCAACATGGCATGTATCATGAGTCGCATGCTGTCGAAAAGAGAATGGCCGATTTACGCCAAAAGATGGAGGAACAGCAACATGGTGGATGATCGTGATCATATGACTCAGAACTCCCATGATAACGGCGAAGTATTTTCCACGAAGAATGATGATCGATTAGACAGCACCGAACAATTCCTTTATGATGACGTAACGCAAAAAGGCGATTTGACTTGCGAGGAAAAACGCGAATCAGATCAATGCGGTGGCTGTAAGGGATGTTCCGAGGGAACGGGGCGTTCAGGCAATATTTGGTTTATTGTGGCACTCGTTATCATTTTAGCGATCGTGATTTACATTCGAATCACAAGTGGCAGTCCTGTCTGAATGGCTCCTTAGTGGTTGGTCAACCGCAGAAGTGTATAAAATTATAGATTAAAGAGAGAAATTGAATTGGCGTCTCAGACGATTAAAAATGGTGAGATTTTAGAAGGACCGATTGTTCCGGTCCTCTTTACTGTCGCCGTCCCTTTGATGATTACGAATCTTATCACCGCTGTCTACAATCTAGCGGATGGACTTTGGGTCGCCCAACTTTCCTTGGTGGAATTTTCTGCAACGAGTTTCGTTTGGCCTCCCCATTATCTGTTTGTATCACTTGGAATAGGTATTTCTATTGCCGGCACGGCGATTATTTCGCAGCTTTTGGGAGCCGGTGAGAAAAAGCGGGCTGAATCGTACGCGACGCATATCTTTTATTTTTGTCTTTTTCTGGGCGTCCTATTTTCTGTGATCGGTTTCTTTTTAGCGCCGACCATCATCAAATGGATGGGAGCAACGGGGTCGCTCTTAAAAATGTCCTCGACTTATTTTTCTATTTTGATGGCGGGCTTCATTTTCGACATGGTTTATTTGGCGTACAACGCTATTCTCGGAGCCCAAGGGAAGACACGTGTGACAACGATTATTAGCGCGTCGTCCGCTATCATGAATATTGTTTTAGATCCCATTTTTATATTCGATCGAATTCCTTTAATTAATCTCCCCGGGCTTGGTCTTGGGATCGCCGGCGCGGCCTGGGCAACCGTTCTATCACAAGTGTTCAGAGTTGTTTTGGGGGCGCGCGCTATTCGCTCTGATGTCAATGATGTAAGACTTCGCTTCAGAGGTACAAAACTGACGCTCTCTCAATTCGTTCGCTTGGCGCGAACAGGGTTCCCGACGGCTCTCGGACAAGCAAGTGCCGCGATTGGTTTTACCATGCTGAATTCAGTCATTGTGGCCTATGGCAACGCGACATTAGCCGCCTACGCCGCCGTCAACCGAATCAATAGCTTTGTCATGATGCCCGCGGGCGGTATCGGTGGCGCGCTGACAGCCATTGTCGGACAGAATATGGGAGCCGGAAATCGAGAGAGAGCCAGAAACTTCGGGCGAACTGCATTCCGTTATATTACTTATGTGTCAGTAGTCGGTGCTTTGATCATGTGGGTTCTCCGATACCCCGTCCTATCGTTATTTATTCGCGAGACGGGGCAAGAAGCCGATCTCGTGTGGAAGTATGCATTAGAGTATGTTGTCTATGGTGCGCTGATGACACCTGCCATGGGTTACTTCAATGCCTTCACCGGTATTTTTAGTGGCGCCGGTTATCATCGCTATGCGGCGATTTTATCTATCGTAAGATTGTGGGGATTTCGACTCCCGCTTATTTACTTTTTCAAGACTTTCACAAACTTAGGGACTACCGGAGTATGGATCTCGATGCTTGCCTCTAATATTTTGATTATTATGTTCGGTCTGTATTATTACTGGAAAGGGAAGTGGTACAGAGAACCGATTGTCAACCACTAGAGCCAATCAATCTTTAAATTAACTCATTATCTCGCACGTTTGTCGTTTATAATGGTATGGAGGTGTGAGACATGAGTTGTTTACTTGAAACATTATTTCTGTGTCAAGTCCGTGGGCTCGTCACAATGGCAAGTGCCGGATTTCCAAAAGCGATCACGATTACTCTCTTGGTCATCGGATTCATCGTGCTCATCTATTTGTGGTTTGAAGCTTTTCTCGGCTGGGTTTTATATCGTTACGCGACGAAGCCAATGAGCCCGGAGAAACGTGCCAAGCTTAGCACGGAGCATGTCCCTGAAAAAACACGTCAATACTATCAATCGATGCAAGATGTCAAAGAAAAACTACTCTCCGGCGATCATCAAAAACTCGAGATCGTGCGTGACGGTCTGAAGTTGCGCGGTATCTTCATCCCGGCGACTAACCGTTTGCGCGACAACGAAACCATGAGGGGTGGATGCGCGATTCTCGTACACGGGTGGCAAGATGAAAATCAAGTGAGAATGCTCGATGCAAAATCATATCTCGATCGAGGCATCTCCGTCTTTTTACCTTGGCTTCGCGCTCATGGGCAGAGTGAAGGCAAACGGATCGACATCGGATGTAAACATTATGATGACTTGTTCGCTTGGGTTGAGAAAATCGACAAAGAGATGGGGGAGAAAGCGCCGTTATGGTACACCCTTGACGGATTGTCGATGGGTGCGGCGACCGTGTTGACGGCGAGTGGCAGCGATCATATTCCCGACAAAATAATCGCGATTATTGCCGACTGCGGTTATACCTCTTTAGTCGATCAGGGCAAGTGGATGATTCGGACCATGAGCCCGCTGTTGCGAGGTCCCGCTATCTTTTTTGCCAAGGTGTTCTTTTTTATTCTTCAAGGATACAAGCTACATGATCCGACGCCACTTTCGAATATCGCCAAGTCGAAACATCCTATTTTTATTATTCACGGTAGCGAGGATTTATTTGTCCCGACGTGGATGTCTAAGAAGTTGATCGACGCATGCTCTTCGACGGTCAAAGATTACTGGGTCGTTGAAGGCGCGCAGCACGCCTTGTCGGCTTTCGTCGCCGGCGCGGAATACGCTGAGCGCAAGCATGCGTTTATTGAAAAAGCACTCGCGTTTCAATCCAAGACTTAATGTTCTGACCGTTATTTTTAGCGAAAAAATATGAAAGTTTTAAAAATCTGAGCAAAAACGCTTGTTTGGTATGCCGTCCGAAATAGCTTCTTGCATCTTTCGTTTAGTTAGCGTTCCGCAATGTCTGCTTCATGGCGAGCGTGGTAGTGAAGAAGCTCTCGTTCATCCTCGATTTCGAGATCGCGTTCGCCGGCTCTGTTTTCAAGATGGTGTGTTAATTCATGTTTTAATACGCGTTCAAGTTCGTCACGAAACTTATTAGGGCTCGCATGGCGAAAAACTTTTGCCATTGACCCATAGTAAATGACGACATAGCGTCCGAAGATGCGATCGCGGTAGTACTCTCCCAAGATATACAGATCGTCAGCTCTTCGTTGAGGGTGACGTTTAATTTCTTCTTTGAGAAGCACGCCACCATTCAGATCGACGAAAATTTCTTCAGGAAGCGATTCGACGATGTCGCTTATGGCTTTTTCTGTTTCTTCGAGCGTCAACATAACACTATTATAGAAATGAAAAGGAACGAAGTAAAACGATAAATAGATGGAGGGTGAAAAGAGAGATGATGGTCGTCACGGCAATAATTTGAGCCGCCAGCTCACCATCGGCCCCCATCTCATACGCCATCGCTGAAAGAGAGATAGCCACGGGACCACCGAACGCGATTAACATGGCGAGCAACGTGACATCTCTGAACCCTAGGGCGACAGCCAGCGGGATCATCACAGCGGGTATAAGCAGGAGTCGGATAACACCGACGATCGAAATCCATTTTTTGTTCTTATTGATGCCTTTTAATGTCAGGGCGGAACCGACCACGATCATGGCGATAGGATTTGTCGCTTGCGTAATCTGATCAGCTGTCTGTCTTAAAAACGATGGCAAAGTAAAACCGGTGAGATTGACAATCGCGCCGAGAATGACAGCCAAAACGAGCGGATTCTTAAGTATACTTAAAAGAATTGACCACAGCTTTGGTCGACTGCCATCCATCGTGACAAAGGATATAACGGCGATCACATTAAAGAGCGGAACAATGATCGCGATTAAGACACAGGCGGGACCGATGCGAGACGCTCCGAATAGTTGCGATGCGTAAACGACTCCAAGAAGCCCGAAGTTTGTCCGGTAAATCCCCTGAGCAATTACGGAAGCGATCGCCGGACTCTCAATTTTCTTAAACGAGACAAATGACGCCGAACCAGCGTTCAATAGTGTGGCGATGACGGAAAAAACAATGGCTCGCGCGTTGAGAGATTTACTAAAATTTGTTCCAACGACACTCATGAAAAGAGCAACAGGTAAAAATACGTTGAAAACGATTCGGTTGAGAGGTTTCTCCGCTTCGCGTGGAATAATACCGATTAGACGCAAAAGGCTCCCGATCAATAGAAATAAATACATCGGCGCGAGCGCATCTAATACTTCGATAAAAATCGTCAAAACGATCCCCCTATAATAATCGACTCGAATTTTAACTCAAAATCAAGACCGGTCAATACATGAAGTATAACAAACGAGAGCCGTTATCGGCTGCGATGAAAATTGAAACTTTATACTGTCTCGTTGTTTTGTCGACTTACTTGAAAATGACCCTTGGAATAGGCACGATAACTGTAAAGATTCATGTGTTAAATGTTTGACGTTCAGAGTGCCAAGTGATAGCGTTAAAGGGGCTGATATTGACCGTTATTATCATTTTGTGGATTGCTTTTGAATAAAAATAATACTGATTTACATCACATTTTACCAACCACTGTATATCGATATTGATTGGATAAGTGGGACAATGAACAAGAGGAGATTGAGATATGGAATGGGATCTTCAGAGAAAGAAAAAAATTGAGCGTTTGGAGCAGGCATCACATTTGATTCACGGAAAAGTCGTGCAAGCCAGCGATATTGTCTCTGTGTTAGAAGCCGTTGTTTGCCCTCATGATCGCGTCGTTCTCGAAGGCGACAACCAAAAGCAAGCGACTTTTCTATCACAAGCTTTGGCCGGCGTCGATCCGTCGATTGTCCACGATCTCACGATGATGATTCCCGCCGTCTCTCGCGATGAGCACCTCGATCTTTTTGAGAAAGGAATCGCGCAAGAGCTCAATTTTGCCTTTGCCGGCATGCAGAGCGTACGACTGGCGAACATGTTGGAAGAAGGCAAGCTCAAGATCGGCTCGATTCATACTTATTTAGAGCTCTACGCGCGTTTGTTGGTAGACCTTATCCCCAATATATGTCTCGTCGCTGCCGAAAGAGCCGATGATGAAGGCAATCTCTACACCGGGTACAGCACAGAAGATACGCCGATGCTCGTCGAAGCGACCGCATTTAAAGATGGCATCGTGATCGCTCAAGTCAATGAGATCGTCGAAAAAGGCACCTTGCCTCGTGTCGATATACCGGGCGATTGGGTTGATATCATCGTTCAATCGGACGAGCCTTATCCGATGGAGGCGCTCTTCACGCGTGATCCTGCGAAAGTTCGCGACTCGCACATTCTTATGGCGATGATGACGATCAAGGGTATTTACGCCAAACACGGCGTCACTTCTTTAAACCACGGTATCGGTTACAACGGCGCGGCGATTGAGCTGATTCTCCCGACATACGGCGAAAGTCTCGGTCTGAAAGGGCAGATATGCCGCAACTGGGTGCTCAACCCGCATCCGATGATGATCCCCGCGATCGAAAAAGGATGGGTGGAGAGCATTTACGCTTTTGGCGGTGAGAAGGGTATGGAGCGTTATACAGAAGCGCGTTCCGACATATTCTTTACGGGACACGATGGGACGCTTCGCTCTAACCGGGCTCTTGCTCAATTGGCAGGTCTCTACGGAATCGATTTGTTCCTGGGGGCGACACTTCAGATGGACTATCTCGCCAATTCCACGACCGTGACGAGCGGACGAATCTCCGGGTTCGGAGGCGCGCCCAATATGGGCCACAATACACTCGGGCGTCGTCACTCGACACCGGCATGGAAGAAGATGATGCCGAACCCCGGTCGATCGTTGATCGGCGGCAAAAAGCTCATCGTCCAGATGCTTTCGAGTAGCGGGCGATTCGGACACAATTTCGTGCCGGAGCTCGATGCGGTGGAGATCGGACGAAAAGCCGGTTTCGATAGTACACCCGTCATGATTTACGGCGAAGATGTCACGCATGTCGTGACGGAGCAGGGGATCGCCTATCTCTACCTCGCGGAGAACGAAGATGAACGAACCACCCTGATGGGTGCCGTCGCCCAGGGCACCCCGATCGGCGATCTCGTCAGTCCTTCTGTTGTTGAAGCGCTGAGAAAAGCCGGTAAAGTCGCACTGCCGGACGACTTAGATATCGACCCGGCGATGGCGACGAGAGACCTTCTTGCGGCCAAATCGTTGGAAGAATTAGTTGAGTGGTCGGGTGGACTTTACGAGATTCCTGACAGTTTTAAGAAATAATAGAGTCTTTCAAAACACCAATAATGGAGGATTACGATTTTGCTGGATAATAAACAACAAGCACTCCTTGATAAGAAGCGTGCGCTTTCACTGGGGGGCGGAGAAGCGTCGATTGAAAAACAACACGCGCGCGGTAAAATGACGGCGCGTGAGCGTGTCGAGAAGCTTCTGGACGATAAGAGTTTTGTCGAAACGGGGCTCTTCGTCAAGCATCGGTCTACGAGTTTCGGTATGGATACGAAAGACGCGCCCGGAGACGGTGTCGTCACGGGGTATGGAACGATTGACGGCAGACTCGTCTATGTTGCCGCTCAGGACTTTACCGTTATCGGCGGATCGCTTGGTGAAATGCATGCCGATAAAATTGTAAGAACTCAGGAAGCCGCATTGAAAGTCGGCGCGCCGATGATCGCCATCAATGATTCTGGCGGCGCTCGTATTCAAGAAGGTGTTGATTCTCTCGCCGGTTATGGGCGTATTTTCTACAACAACACGATGGCGTCAGGCGTGATCCCGCAGATCTCAGTCATCATGGGACCTTGCGCCGGCGGCGCCGTCTACTCACCGGCGCTCACCGACTTCGTTTTCATGGTCGATGAGACGAGTGAAATGTTTATCACGGGACCGCAGGTGATCAAGGCTGTCACAGGCGAAGAGGTTTCAGCGCAAGCGCTCGGTGGCGCGATGACACACAACAGCGTGAGCGGTGTCGCTCATTTTCGAGCTTCTGATGAAGAGGATTGTCTTGCTCAGATCAAGCAACTGTTGAGTTTCTTGCCACAGAATAATCTCGAGAAACCTGCCCGCACGGAGTGTTTCCGAGACCCCAATGCGATGCAAGAAGAACTGAATACACTCATCCCACAAGATCCGCGCACGCCTTACGATATGAAAGACTTAATATACGCTTTGGCCGATGACGGTCATCTGTTCGAAGTGCAACCTTATTTCGCGCAGAATATAGTCACGGGGTTTATTCGACTGAATGGCGAGAGCATCGGTGTCATTGCCAACCAACCGAAAGTGATGGCCGGTTGTCTTGACATTAATGCGTCAGATAAGGCGTCGCGGTTTATCCGCACATGCGACGCCTTTAATATTCCGCTTTTAACGTTAGTTGATGTCCCCGGTTTTCTCCCCGGTACACAGCAAGAGTACGGAGGCATCATCCGTCACGGCGCTAAATTGCTATTCGCGTATAGTGAGGCAACGGTTCCGAAAGTCACGCTGATCACTCGAAAATCGTATGGCGGCGCGTATATCGGGATGTGCTCGAAACATCTAGGCGGCGATATTGTTCTCGGTTGGCCGAGTGCGGAAATCGCTGTGATGGGCGCGGAAGGCGCGGCGAATATTATTTTCTCACGCGAGATTAAAAAAGCCGAGAATCCCGAGGAAAAACGAAAAGAAAAGATTGCTGAGTATTCGGAAGGTATGATGAACCCTTACGTAGCGGCCGCAAGAGGCTATTTAGATGATGTCATTCTCCCCGAAGAGACGAGACAGCGATTGATTTCGTCGTTTGATTCGCTGCGCGGGAAGCGCGTTTCAAAAATGGCAAAGAAACACGGCAATATCCCGTTGTAGAGGTCTATGTATGAATCCCGAGAATTTGACATTAACCGATAGCCTCGTTCTTTCGCTGATATTTATCACGTTTGTCTTTTTTGTCTTGCTCGCGATTTCTTTTCTCGTCGACGGGACCGCCTTTTTCGCTAACAGGAAAAAGAAGCGGGAAATCGAAGAACCGGACAGTAAAAAGACGCAAGGAGCGAAGAGTTCGAGCGGCAGTTCACCAACATCCTCTGCGATCCATCCGCATACCATCGCCGCTATATCGGCCGCGATTCAAGCGTATGCCGGCGAAGATGTTCGTCTGATCGTTAGGAATATACAAAGAGAGTCATCTGCGCTGACCGGTTGGGAGGCGGCAAGTATCGAAGAGTCGCTCAAGCGCTCATAAATAGAAAGGTTCAAGTCGTATGTCTACCATTAAGACCTTCCGTATCGTCGTGGACGGAGAAGAGTATTTCGTTGAAGTGGAAGAAGTCAAATCGGAGCGTGTCGTTTCAGCCGATAGCTCTCCGAAGGCTCCCGCTCGTCCTATCGCGACCGCGCCGAAAACAGCGCCTTCCGTAGCGAGTCCTCCTGTATCAACGCCGGCTCCAAAAGCGGCTCCGGCCGTTGCGCCTTCAGGAGATTCGATCACGGCGCCTCTTCAGGGGACGGTACTCAGTGTCAACGTTTCATCAGGAGATCAAGTGAAATCCGGTGATATCCTCGTCGTCATTGAGGCGATGAAAATGGAGAATGAAATTGTCGCTCCGCATGATGGTGAAATTGCGAGTGTCCACGTTGACAAAGGAGTCATAGTATCCTCAGGCGATCTTCTCATCACATTCAAATAGGAGTTCGTCATGTTTGATATGCTCGTCGATTTCTTTAAGAGTACCGGCATAACCGAGTTATTCCGATTTAATACAGATTTGTTCGGTGTCATGATCCCCGGGAAACTGATCATGATCATGATCGCGCTTTTGTTTATCTATCTCGGAGTAAAGAAAGGTTATGAGCCGTATTTGCTTATCCCCATCGCGTTCGGCATGCTTCTCACAAACTTGCCGTTAACAGGGTTGATGGAGGGGCCGCTTGGCACTCAACCGGGCGGTCTGTTGTACTACTTGTACCAAGGTACGTCACTCGGTATTTATCCGCCGCTCATCTTTCTTTGTATCGGTGTCGGCACTGATTTTGGTCCTTTGATCGCGAACCCTCGAAGTCTCTTGCTCGGAGCCGCGGCTCAAATTGGCATATTTACAACTTTTATCGGTGCGATCGCTCTCGGTTTTACGGGTAAGGAATCGGCAGCGATCGGTATAATCGGCGGGGCGGACGGCCCGACAGCACTCTTTCTGACAAGTCGCCTCGCGAATCACTTGCTCGGGCCGATCGCCATCGCGGCCTACTCCTATATGGCGCTCGTTCCGATAATTCAACCACCGATTATGAAGGCGCTGACAACGAAGAAAGAGCGCGTGATCAAGATGGAGCAGCTCCGAGAAGTCAGCCAGACAGAAAAGATCATTTTCCCCATAGTCGTTGCGCTGTTTACCATTATTCTGCTTCCCTCCGCAGGATCGTTAATCGGCATGTTGATGCTCGGTAACTTGTTGAAAGAATCAGGGAAAGTGCCGCTTCTCGTCAACGCGATCCAGAACTCGCTCATGTATATCGTCTCCATTTTCCTCGGGGTAACGGTTGGGGCGACGGCGACGGCTGAGAATTTTCTGAAACCGCGGACACTGATGATTATCGGCCTCGGCTTACTCGCTTTCTCGATTGGGACAGCCGGCGGTGTTCTTTTTGGAAAACTGATGTGTTTCTTGACGAAGGGGAAGATCAATCCTCTCATTGGGGCAGCCGGTGTCTCCGCCGTGCCGATGGCCGCACGTGTTGTCCAAAGAGAAGGGCAGAAGTATAACCCGTCGAATTTCCTGTTGATGCACGCGATGGGACCGAATGTCGCGGGCGTTATCGGGTCTGCGGTAGCAGCCGGTTTATTGCTGAACTATTTTAGTTAACGCGTCATTCTTTGGAGCCGCACGAAACGGCTGAACTCTCGCGTGTCAATCCGACGTGATGCTCCGTCTGCCGTCTTCGTTTGCCGGGCTTAGAACCGTTATTTTGTGAATCATAAATGGGAGAACGTTGTTATGAAAAAATTTGAGCTCATGGAGACGACTGTCGCGCTTGTTCATCAAGCGATGCTCGAGGGACGCGTGACGAGTCGCGATCTAATTGACGAGTATTTGAGACGAATCGAAGCATTCGAAAATAACGGACCCGCGATCAATGCCATCATCATGGTCAATCCCAATGCGCGCGAGGAGGCTGATCGTCTCGATCGCGAGCTCGCGAACCGTGGTGTTCTCTCAGGTCCGCTCCATGGCATCCCTGTGATGTTGAAAGACAATGTGAACACATATGATATGCCGACGACGGCAGGATCAGCGTCGCTTGAAGGCTATGTTCCCGATGAAGATGCTTTTATTACAAAGCGTTTGCGGGAAGCCGGTGCCATTATTCTCGCCAAAACGAATCTTCATGAATTTGCCATTTGGGGTGAGACGATCAGTTCCATGCTCGGTCAAACGATCAACCCTTACGACTTGACGCGCACGCCGGGTGGCTCGTCGGGAGGGACAGGGGCGGCGATCGCCGCCAATATCGGCATTATCGGGATCGGTACTGACACGATCAATTCGATCAGAAGTCCGGCATCGGCTTGTAGCCTCGCGGGAATACGGCCAACCGTCGGACTCGTGAGTCGGTCAGGTATAGTACCTTACAGCTTGACGCAAGACACAGCCGGTCCGATTTGTCGGACGGTAGAAGACTGTGTGCGCACGCTCGATGTGATTGCCGGATACGATAAAGATGATGCGGAAACGGCGTGGAGTGTCGGACATCAACCTCAAAGTTACATGCCTTTTCTAAAAATAGATGGTTTGGTGGGAAAGCGTATCGGCATTCTCCGGAGCTTTTTTGGGAAAAATCAGATCAATGAATCCGTCAATGCTGTGATGGAGAGCGCCCTATCAGTTTTTCGCGAAGGAGGCGCCACACTTCTCGATATCGACGATGAGATCGACTCCGATGAGATGATTCGCCATGTCAGCGTTCACCTCGACGACTTTAAAACACATCTCAATACTTATCTCGGAGCGCTTCGACCTGATGCGCCGGTCCACTCGATGGAAGAAGTTCTTGCGAGTAAGAAGTACCACCCCGGTGTCGAAGAGAATATGCTGACAGCGCTGAAGCTCGATATTGGAACGCCTGAATACAATAAAAAACTGATCAGACAAGCCGTGATGCGGACGACAATCATGAAAATTATGGCGGATCATTCGCTGGACGCGCTGATCTACCCACATCAACAACAACTCGTCTGTTTGATCGGTGAGGGACAGAAGCAACGAAATGGTGTGCTGTGCTCCGCGACGGGTTTCCCATCGATTGCTGTACCAGCCGGTTTTGCACCTAGCTCAGAAGCCCCCATTGGTGTGCCTGTAGGCCTTGAAATCATCGGACGCCCCTTCAGCGAGCCTGTTTTGATTGAGATCGCCTATGCCTTTGAACAAGCGGCGAAACGCCGGCGACCACCTGTATCGACTCCCGCTCTCGACTAAAACAGTCCCACCTTTTGATCGTTAACTATCATGCGTTTTTGGTTGACAATCAAAATCTAGTTTGATACGCTTTTTTTGTATGAATACGCCAGCGCAGAGAATTTTAAAATTACTAAAAGAATCAACGGAATCCCTGTCAGGGGAACAAATAGCTTCAGAACTCGATGTGTCACGGACTGCCGTTTGGAAAGTCATCGATTCCCTCCGAAAACAAGGTTTTATGATCGACGGTGTGCAAAATCGTGGATACAGTCTGATCAGTGAAACACGTCAGTTATCTGAAGATGCTATTAAAAGCAGGTTGTCAGACGATTGGCATGATATCTATGTGAGATGTTATGAGACGATCACATCGACGAATACATTTGCAAAGGCAGCCATTGCCGAATCGAAGTTACCTTGCTTGATTGCGACGAACGGGCAATCGTCCGGTCGAGGACGTCGCGGGAGAACCTTCCACTCTCCGGAGGGTGTCGGACTTTATTTCTCGATCGCGTTTCCTTGGGCGCGAGAGGAGACACCGACTCTTGTGACAACGATGATGGCCGTCGCCGTACATCGCGTACTGGCGAGAGCGTTAGGTATAAAGGTCGACATTAAATGGGTGAATGATTTTTTTCTCAATGGCAAAAAGATCGGCGGTATATTAACGGAAGCGACAACCGATTTGAATACGGGGCAAACAGAGGCTATCGTTGTCGGTATAGGCATCAATCTCGAGAGGCCAGATCTTGGTTATCCTCCTGACTTGCAAGACATTATTGGTTCTTTAACTGATGTCATGTGTATTTTTCAGCCAAACGCTGAAATGTCGGGAGCCAAACATCGTTCGTCGAACAGTCATCATCAAGGCAAAACGAATAGCAAGGTTGTAAATCCATCACCAAACTCATCAGAGATCGATTATGCGAATGCTAAACAACGCCTGGATGGGACGGCTTTCGTTATGGATGAGAAGGGTGTCGTTTATTTTAATCGAAATGCTCTGATCGCCATGATAGTCAATGAATTGGCCGTGTTGCTCAAAGAGCTGCCGGATCGGTCTTATTTGGATGAGTATCGTGAACACTGTTTCGTGTTAGGTAGGGAAGTGCAGCTTGACGATGGTCGCCACATCGTTCCGACAGATATTTCCGATGAAGGAGCTCTCATCTGCCACGACGGTCATAATGAAATAGAGCTCGCATCGGGAGAGGTTCGATTAGTCAATTTCTAATCGCGTATGTGACGGTCGATTCATCGAACCGTCGAGAGTCAGTTGATATCGATTGTTGGCGATTCAACATGATCGCGCCAGAACGGCGAGCATGTGTATTTCTGGAATCGAATTGAATAACTGAAGAATGAATGCTTATTCGTCTTATCCTGAAAGTCGAATGAATGTGTGACACAGGAGAGATCAACGAATTATGAGACTTCATCTGACGACTAGAATGATCACACGAGCGGCTCTGTTCGGAGTCCTAACATACGTTTTTAGCTGGATTAGAATTCCTGTCGGACCCGTTCCTGTCACCTTGCAAACTTTGACGGTTCTGCTTGCCGGCTTGCTTCTCAAACCATCAGAATCATTTCTCGCGATGCTTTTACATCTGTTATTGAAGATCATTCTCGGTGGAGAGAATCCATTGCTTTCACCGGCTTTTGGCTTTGTGATAGCCTTTGTCATCGTCGC
>CAZBOM010000018.1:0-16434 GCA_964493375.1 uncultured Mageeibacillus sp.
CATGCCGAGCCATTCAAAAGCGTTATGGCGCCGATCTTATCTTGCGCGATATCAACCTCACGCTGAAAAAAGGTGAGATTGTCTCCGTGCTCGGTCAGAGCGGCAGTGGTAAAACGACTCTTTTTAATATTCTGGCAGGTTTGGATAGCGATTTTACAGGTGATGTGATGCGCTTGTCTCGCGTCGGTTATATGCTCCAAAAAGATATGCTCCTTCCTTGGAAGCGCGTGATCGACAACATCGCGCTTCCCTTGCTGCTCGAAGGGATGACGAAAAAAGAAGCGCGTGCCCAAGCGAGCTCTTTCTTAGAGATATTTGGTTTAGAGGAACTCGCCAATCGATACCCCTCAATGGTGTCAGGTGGCCAGCGACAGCGTGCTGCGTTCCTACGGACGTACCTTTATTCGAGAGACCTCATGCTCTTAGATGAGCCCTTCTCGGGGCTTGATGCGATTACGCGTGAACAACTGTATGAATGGCTTCTTGAACATAAAGAAGAACTTGGCTTGTCTATTCTACTCATTACACACGATATTGAAGAAGCGATGACCTTGTCAGATCGTATCTATGTCTTATCTCAAGGGGCACCCGCATCGCTTTGGCCTTCCCTCGATGTCCCTTTAACGGCGGCATCCGCCATGGATGAGAATCAACTCTTATTAGCCGGGCGTTTGCGTATTGAGATTAAACGACGTCTTTATTCCTCCGTTACCGAAATTCCTGATAAATAATCGGAGTTGATGAGAGATAGTTACGATCAAAAATTTCATTTTTTATTTCTCAAAAACTTCCAAAACGCGTTTGGTATATACTTAATTGATTGATAATATGTCTTTTTGTACGTAAAGGAGTGAATGCATGTCGTTCCGACTAATCGTTTCATATTTTGGCGCGAAGCTCTGTGGTCAAGCGACACTCGGCTCAGCGGTGGCGGCAAATGCTATCAATGTTGCCGTTGAAGATCGTTGGGCGACGGCGAACTGGCTGTCGAGCGCTATTTTTCTAGGTTTAGCGATTTTGTTTTTTCTTTTCCGTAAGCCGATCGCGAAAGGGATTCTTCGGGTCATCCTAGCGGGGACGAAAAGCCGACATCCGAATGCGTATGAGCTTCTGTGTAAGGAAATGATCAGCCCGCTTGGATTTCTTTTTCCTGCTATTTTTCTTTCATTATCCGTCAGCTTGGCTGGGTTTATTTCCGAACCGTGGATGACGTTTTTTGTCCGTGTAGTCGATTCAGTCGCGACGATTGTGGCGTTTTGGTTGCTCTATAAAACAGCGATGTTTGTCGGCATTTTAGTTATGCGAAGACCAACAAAATCGGGTATGCCCATTGGTGTCACCGGAGCGAAATTTGTTGTGTCCATGATTCGCGTGACCATCATCGTGATCGGGGTTTTCATTCTTGTTTCTCTATGGGTTAAGAACGTCACGGGACTTGTAACAGGACTCGGCATCGGCGGTCTCGCCATCTCTCTAGCCGCCCAAGATTCGCTCGCGAACTTCTTGGGAAGTTTGGCATTATTATTTGATGAACCTTTTAAAGTAGGGGACTGGATTGAGACGAAGAATGGAGAGGGTGTCGTCGAAGAGGTTGGGCTTCGTTCGAGCAAAGTTCGGTCATTTGACGGCGCTTTGATCTCGATGCCTAATAAAGAACTCGCCAATGCGACGATTACGAACCATTCAAATCGTGAGATTAGGCGAACGGAGCTGGCCATTACACTCCCTTGGGAAGTTTTGCCGCATCAGTTCGATGAATTCGTCTCTCGAGTTAAGGAGATGCTTACTTCATGTGAAGCGATTGACACCGTTCAACTTGTTGAGTTGCGAGAGCTCAAGCCGGAGGGGATGGATCTCTATATCCGCTATTTGACTGGTCCTCAATACGAAGGTTATTGGCAAACGAGAAGCGACATTAATCGTGGCATCATGCAAATTGCGGAAGAGATGAAAATACATCTCTATATTCCAAATCATGTTTTACTGATGGGAGAAGACAAGTCATGACAAAAGAAAATCAAACATCCCACCGCGATGATCGCTCTGAATTGTCTTCTCAAAAAGGACAAGAACAACGATTCTCGCCCAAAATCAGGAAAACGGTTCTCACGCAGGAACGTGAGCGTTTTGAAAGCCATTCCGAGCATCGACCGTCTTCGAGAGAATATCGAGAACGTCATCGATATCATCGCGATGAACGCCGGGAGTTGAAAGATAAAGACGACATGATTCAGGACGTTGATGAAAAACGTGTTCAGCAACGACATGCCTCGCAATCGAAAGCGGAGCGAAGAGAGGAAGATGTAAGACGAAAAGTCAAACTTGTGTATCTCGCGCTGATCGTCCTTTCACTCGCCATTATCGTGTCATTTGCCTTTTTACTGAAGAATAAATTAAGGGCGATTAAAACGCTTCCGACCGAACCATCCGGTCAACAATATTTTGAAGAAAACCCTCGAATCACGATACCGCGTACGGAAAACACGGAACTTCGTGAAGAAGGTTTAGATGAAGAAGAAGTGGACCCGTCGAATAGCGAGGAACCAAATAGCTCGGATTCGAGTCAACCGTAACCATACAATTTTCGTAAATAGTAGATAATGATTGAGAACTCAAAGATTTTGAGTCTTTAACCAGACAAGCGAACGTAGAATATAGCTAAACCATAAGGAGGATCTTATGCCCGAAGGAAAACGCAAAAGCCCGATCACGACGGCCATCATTGCTATTGTTATCATCGCCATTTTAATTGGCGGCTCGTTTATTCTATACCATAACCGTTTCGTCAAAGCTGATGAGCGAATTAACGAAGCGTGGGGTCAAGTGCAAACGCAATACCAGCGCCGCGCCGATCTTATACCCAACCTCGTCAATACGGTGAAAGGTTATGCCGCGCATGAGGCGAAAGTCTTAACCGATTTAACGGAGCTTCGGACGAAACATCAGCAAGCGACGACACCGGCGGAGTTGGAAGCCGTTGACAGGGAGTTGGCGGCCGCCATCAATGTCGCTGTGGAAGCGTATCCCGATTTGAAAGCGAACCAAAATTTCTTGGCGCTCCAAGACGAACTGGCCGGTACAGAGAATAGAATCGCTGTCGCAAGACGCGACTATAACACGGCAGTCGCAAGCTTCAATAAATCCGTCAGGACGATTCCAGGCAAATGGTTCGCGGGAATGTATGGGTTCTCGCCCAAGCCGTTGTTCGAAGCACAACCCGGAACAGACACACCGCCGAATGTCACTTTTTAGCTAACTGATTTTGATGACGAAAACAAATTGCAAAGCGAAAAAATTCTATGCGCTCATGGCACTCGTGGTGCTTATTCTTGTGGCGCCATTATTGATGGCGTTCCAAGTTCCGAGCAATCCCGGCGATAACTTTGCTTTTGACTCGACGGCGACACTGGCGGCCGAAACGCGTCAAACGATTCGAGAAGCCAATCGGCAAATCGCTTCAACAGGGGCGCAGGTGGCCGTTGCGATGATCCCCACGCTCGGCACGGATAGCATTGAAGATGCGGCGCTGTCGATTTTTCGCACGTGGGGAATCGGCAGCCGAGAGAAAAACAATGGCATCTTGCTTTTAATCGCTTTAGAAGATAAAAAGATGAGAATTGAAGTCGGCTACGGTTTGGAAGGAGCCCTCCCGGACGCTGTAGCCGGTCGCATCATTCGAGATATTATCGCGCCGCGTTTTAAAGAAAACAACTTTGATCAAGGTGTTCTCGATGGGTTCAATGCCATCATGACAATCATCGCTAAGGAATATAATATTGATATCGATGCTGAAGGCTACACCCCACAACCTTTGCCGGCAACAAAAACCAAGTCATCGTTGTCCACTTTCATTATCATCGTCCTCGTCATTTTGGTTCTATTAAGTGGAAGAAATCGCCGACATTATCCGGGCGGTCGCTCATCAGGCGGCGGCTTCTTTGGTGGCGGTTTCTCCGGAGGAGGAGGCTCATCCGGCGGCGGTTTTGGAGGCGGTTCATCGGGAGGCGGCGGCGCTTCGGGCGGTTGGTAAGTTCGATACGCCGAGGAGAGAATTATGGCAAAGTTTTCTGATTTAATCGTATTGACAGTCGATGATCTTGAAAAAAATCTTGGATCGGCGAAATTTCGCGATTTTGTTAATAAATCGGAGGCTTTTTTTGTCGAACAAGTCACGACAATTGCCAATCATATCCTGTCGCATCCAGATATTCGGGCTGTCTTTATTTCTGGTCCGACATCGTCGGGTAAAACGACATCGACGATGTTAATGACAAACCGCCTTACCGATGCAGGCTTGCGAGCTCACCATTTGGAGCTTGACGATTATTATCGACCTGAGAAACTACACTATGACGAAGACGGTCGACCAGATTATGAGAGTATTGAAACGATCGATCTCGAGCTGCTCGGCAGTGACCTTGAGCGTTTGTTCGCCGGCGAGGAAGTTGCCATCCCTACGTTTGATTTCGCCACAAGAAAACGACTCTATGAACCAGAGAAAAAACTCCGTCTAACTGATAAGGATGTGCTTCTGGTGGAAGGGTTGCATGGTCTCTCAGATATCGTGATGGGCAAGTTGCCTCGCGAGCAACGTCTCAGTTATTTTATTATGCCGCACGCTCGTGTACTGTCTGATCGGCGTATGTTGTCCGGTAGCGATATTAGGATTTTGCGCCGCATTAGTCGCGATGTTCGGAAGCGCGCGACAACGGCCATTGATACGATTGATTATTGGCCTATGATCGACCAAGCGGAACGCGATTTCATCCCGCGTTATCTTGAAGCGGCCGATTTTTATATCAATTCAGTCTTGATGTATGAGTTTATGGTGATCGCCCCCATGGCGCGCGCTGAGATTGAGAAGTCGCTCGACCTGTTCTTCAAAGGCGATCTTCCGCCTTCTCGGTATACCATCAGCGAAGTCGGACACTCCGACCTAAAGCAGGCGATTAAAGAGGCCGTCCGTCTCTCGTACGTCTGTGAGCAACTTCCTAAAGTGGATCCATCATTCGTTCCCGAAAACTCGATCCTCCAAGAATTTATTTGATTTTTGACGTACGCCTATTTGAAGACAAAGATGACGTACAAGAGACGTGAACCTCCAAGAATTAGTCTGAGGTTCGACTCTCACATGATACCTCGGTAACGCGTGACACTACGAAGCGCGGAGCGCTTGTTCTATCATGCAGTCAAGACGCGCTGACAGATATTTTGGCGTAACACAATGAATAGGAGAACAAGAAAATGCCTACGACTTTAACTAAACAAAATTTCCAAGAGATGGTCATCAATGGTGATAAACCGGCTCGATTTTTGGGCGGTCTGGTGCGGTCCTTGCAAAATGCTTACGCCTGTTATCGATGAACTGGCTAAAAAATATGAGGGCAAAGCGCTCATCGGGAAGGTGAACGTGGACGAAGAGCGTTCACTCGCTCAAGAGTACAGGGTATTCAGTATCCCGACACTTTTCTTTTTCAAAGATGGAAAGGTTGTCGAACAGATCGTCGGTGCCCGCCCGTATGAAGAAATTGCCAAGATTCTCGATAAGTATATCGATTAATCGCATGATGAAGTAAGGTAAAACCCACGCTGAACCAGAAGGTCGCGTGGGTTTTTTCAACCGTATGATTTGAAGTTTTACCACCTCAAACAGACGAGAGGAGGAATAAGCATGACACGCTTACTGACGAGAGAACAACAAAAGATGCTCGATCGCCATTTTTCTGAATTCACCGGTCTTCCGTCCATTTTATTGATGGAACAAGCCGCCTCAGGAATGTCAGGCTTGATCGCTGAAATCATAAACGCATTCGATGATGAAGATAAAGAGTACGATGTTGTCTTTTTTACAGGCGCCGGAAATAATGGCGGTGATGGATGGGCATCAGCAAGACAACTGATGGCGAGTGGATATGATGTCACCGTTTTCGACGTTTACCCGGAGAAAAAACTATCGGATGACGCTGAACTCAACCGCTCGGCTTATCAAAAGCTCGCCGGTTCAGTGATCACCGATTTAGAAGAGCTCGCGGGGAAGCACGCGAGAATCGTTGTCGACGCCATTTACGGAACGGGATTCGATATCAAACGACCTCTTTCAGAACCGGCTAAAGCAGCGCTTCGCGCGATCGCCGAGATGAAAGAAAAGGGCTCGCTCGTGATTGCTTGCGACATACCGAGCGGAGTCGATGCCAATACTGGGTTCGCGGCTTATGAAGCTGTCGAAGCCGATATCACTTGTTCATTCGGCAGACGAAAAATCGGCAATGTCACACACCCCGGTTGTATGAAAGCCGGTGAAGTGATCTCCTATCCAATCAGTATGACGGATCAATTTGTCGAGGATATTCTCGGCGATGACCACAGCGCTCATATCTTGGAAGAAGGGGCAAATGGATGCATCGTATACGACCGCGTGAAAGACGGGCATAAGGGACAATTCGGTCGTGTGCTTTTGATCGGCGGTGCGGAAGGGATGGCCGGCGCCATCATTCTCGCCGCGCGAGCGAGCGAGAAAATGGGAGCCGGATATACGATGGTCCGCGCGCCGGAGATTTCTTTACCGCTGATCGCCGCTTCAATCCCGTCCGCGCTTTTATCGGCCGTTCCGGAAGAAGAAGGCACGAAAAAAGATCTCCCCGAACCCTCTGTTATCGCGATCGGAGCCGGGGCGGGCAAAGACCCTTGGGTCAAAAAAGCGATCAACCATGTGTTGCGACAAGATGTTCCCGTGATTATAGACGCCGATGGTTTGAACGCGCTCGCCGGTATGATGGGAGCTTTTGATCTTTTGCGTGATCGCGTAAAAAAAGGAATGCCACCGGCTGTATTGACACCTCATCCCGGTGAATTTTTGCGTCTCGAACCGGAGAGTTCTCAACTTCTACACGAAGATCGTTTGGAAGCCGCGCGTGTTCTGGCGGATAAAACGCAATCAATCATCGTGTTAAAAGGGATGGCAACAGTCGTCGCCATGCCAAACGGAGAAGCCTATATTAATACGAGCGGCAATGTCGGCCTTGCCAAAGGTGGTTCGGGTGATGTCTTGACAGGCATGATCGCGGGACTCGCCGCTCAAACTGATTCGATCGAGCAAGCGGTGACTCAGGCTGTCTACTTGCACGGTCTCGCGGCTGACATCGCCGCTGAAAAGTTATTCTCAGATACGGTTGTGACACCTGAAGATGTCATCGATGCTTTAGGTGAAGCTCTCGTCTGTTAGTCGTCTGATGTGCTCGGGGATGTTCTTTATGGGACATCCCCGAGACGACCAACGCTTTCTTTCTAGTCACTCTCCTAAAAAGAGAATCTCGCGATCAATAACTTCGAGACGACCGATCGTTCGCACGCTACCATTTTTCTTTTTACTTTGGTACAATAGATTTGTTTCCGGGGCGGGGTGTAATTCCCGATCGGCGGTGATGTCTCGTAAGAGGATGAGCCCGCGAGCCAAAGGCATGACTAGGTGAGAATCCTAGGCCGGCAGTATAGTCTGAATGAGAGGAAACAGAGATCGTAACTTGCTATGATCTTCGCCCCGACTATGCGGGGCTTTTTTTATGGCTCCGGATCATGAGGAGGATAAATAAATGAACGAACATGAAGCAAAGGGACATGCGAATCAGCATGTGATGACTAACAGTGGAAAACGAAAGCTTTCATCTCATACGAAATGGATTGCGAAAACTGGCGTCTTATCGGCGGTGGCGATCGCGTTGATGTATCTTGAGATCTCACTGCCATTATTCCCAGCTTTTCTTAAATTCGATTTCTCAGAAATTCCGGCCTTACTTGCCGCTTTTGCGATGGGACCTCTGGCGGGTATCGCCGTCGAACTCGTCAAGAACATAGCGCATCTACCGGCGACACATACCTTGATGGTAGGTGAATTGGCCAACTTCGTGATGGGTAGCTTCTTCGTCGGTGTGGCGGGATTGTTGTATCAACGCATGAAAACGAGAAAAGGAGCTGTCATTTCAATGGCAGCCGGGACAGTCTCTTTAACCGTCTCAGGCGCCCTTATCAATTATTTTTTCACGATTCCATTTTATGTTTCCGTCATGGGTTTCTCCATGGAGGCGATCGTCGGCATGACACAGGCCGCCGGTAACACACTTGTCACCGATTTGCCAACTCTGATCCTTTGGGTCTTTGTCCCGTTTAACATCATGAAAGGTGTGGTCGTCTCGCTTATCGTCGGATTGATCTACAAGAAATTGAGTCCGTTGCTACACCGCTAAAACATATCGATATTTGCGTAAAGCCGAGGGTCTTCTTCACGAAGGCCCTCTTTCGTTAAACGGAGTACTCGTGTGCAGACTTCACGCAAATAAGCTCGGTCATGCGAAATACTGATGACACAACCGGGATAGGCCGCGAGACTCTCACGAAAGGCAGGATTGCTCAGCGGGGAGAGGTGTCGGCTTGGCTCGTCAAGTAGCAAGACATTGGGCTTTGTCAGGCGCAATTTGGCGAAAGCAAGCTTCACTTTTTGACCGCCTGACAGTGTCTCAAAGGGGCGGATCATTTCTTCGCGCGAGAAGTTGAGACTGCCGAGAAGGTTGGACGCTTCTTGGCGAACACTTGCGCCACCGAGACTCTCAGCGGTAAGGAAATCAAGCGCGCTCCCTTGAGTATACGGAAGATCTTTCCAATCCTGCGGCAGATAAAAATAGGGCAAATCATTTCTTTTACTGAGTCTTTCAACGATGAGTCGAAGGAGCGTGCTCTTCCCACAGCCATTGGCCCCTGTAATCGCAATGCGTTCAGGTCCTTTGACGAGAAGTTCGACATGTTGAGATAAGATGTTCTCACCGATGCTCAACACGGGAAGCTTTATATGGATGACTTCTTTGTTGTTCGGTACGCTCGGCATATCGGCGAGAAAAAAATCGACATCATCTTCGCGGTCAGTCTTTTTCGTCATCTCGTCGTGTTCACGTTCCAATCGCCTGCCCGTTGATTTAACAGCATGCATTTTCTTTTTGAGCAGTCGCGCACCGGCGGGATCTGCGCGCGAGATGTTTTCTTGAGCGCGGTGTACTTTATCTTGAATCTCTAGGTGACGACGCATCTGGTCGCGGTATTCTTTCTTTTCTTTTGCCGCCAATTTGTTTTGCCGATCGATGTTGTAGACAAATTGCGTCATATAATCTCGGAATCCAAGTCCGCTATACGTCGCTCGCGGTTCTGTTCGACGCCAAATCTGCTCCATATGCAAAATTTTATTGGCGGTGCGATCGAGTAGCGTCTCATCATGCGAGACGTAGAGAACCGGTTGGGGGCAGTCTCGAATGAAAGACTCAATCGTTTGGATGCCTTCGAGATCTAGATCGTTGACCGGTTCGTCCAAGATAAAAATATCGGGGCGTGCCAGCCTGATTAAAAGAAAACGAAGCTTCATCCGCTCGCCGCCCGATAAACTGCTGAGTGCTCGATCGGCAAAGAGAATCTCTTGTTCGAGACCAAGTTCATCGGCCACGCGATAGAGATCGCCATCGCCTATGAAAGGATGCGTGAGCTCTTCAACCTTTTTTCGGAGAAGATATGGCGGGCATTCTTGCTCCATATAGCCGAGTTGATGTGGAGAGTAGTCGATGTGACCTTTCCAACTCAAATAAACTGACGCGATGTCGGGGCGACAGATGATGCGAAGAAGCGCCGTTTTGCCATTTCCTTCCGCGCCAATGACGGCGAGTTTGTCGCCTTTTTGCAAACTGAAGCTGAGATCAGAGATAAGCGTTCGTTGGTCACGATTCTGTATGACCGTGAGATTATTGACTTGTAGCATAAGGACTCCATTCAAAAATCATTTACCTTTGGCAAATGGAATAAAACTGTTTCGTTCTAGGTCCTTAGCTGTTCATTCGTATCAATAACCTCGTTTAACCTCGTTTTCAATGATGATGATTTAAAACGTCTCCAGACGATTTGTCTAGAGCTTCTTTAGATTAGCAAGCGTGCCCATCGTCGTCAAGTGCAGTCGGAACGCCTGTCTGTGTTAAAATGATTTGATACGATATTGTTTGTAATAACCGATGAATGCATTAGAAATGGAGGCGACTATGAACCTCAATGCCCCTCGTGGGACAAGAGATATTTTACCGGAAGAAGCCGAGCGGAGACGCGCGCTGGAGCGTAGCTTTGCCGATGTCTGTGAGCGATATGGTTTCGGCGAGATTAGAGTCCCCACTTTCGAGCATACGGAGTTATTTGTGCGCGGTGTCGGTGATGCGAGTGACATTGTCCGCAAAGAAATGTATACGTTCGTGGATAAAGGTGATCGAAGCTTGACGTTGCGTCCGGAGGGAACAGCCGGTGTCGCGAGAGCGTATGTTGAGCAAGGTATGTCTTCATGGCCGGCTCCTGTCAAACTCTGGTACAACATGAATATGTTCCGCTATGAGAAGATGCAAAAAGGTCGCTATCGTGAGTTTTGGCAACTTGGTTGCGAAGTTTTTGGTAGCGCGAGTCCTCAGGCTGATGCCCAAGTGATCGGGTTGCTGGAGACATTTTTTGGTGATCTTGGGCTCGGCGACGTTGATCTCGAGATCAACAGCATCGGGTGTCCCGCCTGCCGCGTTGATTACCATCAAGCGTTGCGCGATTATTACGAGCCGAGATTAAAAGAAATGTGTGATGATTGCCATGAACGGTTTGAGCGAAATCCGCTCCGCATGCTCGACTGCAAAGAGACGTTCTGTCATTCTCTCGCGGAAGATGCGCCGACTCAACTCGACTATTTATGTGATGACTGTAAAGATCATTTTGATAAAGTAAAAGCCTATCTCGAAATGATGGAGATTTCTTATCAGTTGAACCCACGCCTAGTTCGTGGACTTGACTACTACACGAAGACAGTGTTTGAGTTTATTTCCTCGCATGTCGGAACACAAGGAACAATCTGTGGTGGTGGGCGATACGATGGACTTATCAGTGAGATCGGTGGGATCGATGTACCCGGCGTCGGATTCGCGCTAGGCGTTGAGCGTCTCCTTTTGGAACTGGAAGCGCAAGGCATTTCATTTGGAAAAGCGAAGAGTCCTGATCTCTTTATCGCGTCATTCCCGTCGACGGCTGCGAATGCGCTTGATCTTGCGCAGTCGCTCATTCGTACCGGTCTTAAGGTCGAGACGGATGTCATGGATCGCAGTTTAAAAGCGCAGTTTAAAGCGGCCGATAGAATGGAAGCGCTCTATATGCTCGTGCTCGGTGATACGGAAGTATCGATTTCGAGAGGCAAATTGAGACGTCTGTCAGATGGGAGCGAGCAAGATGTTCCATTGACGGCTATCGGGACGCTTCTTCACGATTATAAGAAAAAGCTTGCCGACGCGGAAGCCGATGACCCAAATGGCACGTTATTCGGGCTTTAAGTAAAGGGTCCTTAATGTATTGCACATGGACGTGTCGACCTGAAAAACAAAACAGATATAATCTTGAAATACTAAATCAAAATCCATGGAGGGTTTTATGAGCGAATCAATGGGGGCATGGAGACGTAGTTCTCTATGCGGTGATGTTACAGAGAGCATGATCGGCCAAGAATTGACGCTGATGGGGTGGTGCCATAAACAACGCGACCTCGGCGGTGTGCTTTTCATGACGCTGCGAGATATCGCGGGAGAAGTGCAGATTGTTGTCGATGGTGACTCGCCTGAGGATGTACGTGAGAAAGCGAAAATGGTTCGCGGCGAGTTTGTGCTCGCATGTCGCGGACTGCTCCGCCGGCGTGCCGCGATCAATCCGGAAATGAAAACAGGCTTGGTCGAATTGCACGCGCGCGAACTTCGGATTCTTTCTACCGCCGAAACACCGCCTATCTATATCGAAGAAGATATCGATGTCAACGAATCGGTTCGATTAAAGTATCGATTCCTCGATCTTCGCCGCCCCGATATGCAACGCAAGATGTTGGCGCGCCATCGAATCACGAGAATAACACGTGAGTATTTCGACAAAGAGGGATTTATCGATGTTGAAACGCCGACGTTGATCAAGAGTACCCCCGAAGGCGCTCGCGATTACCTCGTTCCTTCGCGCATTTTCCCTGGGCAGTTTTTTGCTCTCCCGCAGTCGCCGCAATTATTTAAGCAACTTTTGATGCTCGCCGGTTACAACAAATACATGCAGATCGCCCGCTGCTATCGCGACGAGGATTTGCGCGCTGATAGACAACCGGAGTTTACGCAAGTCGATATTGAGATGTCTTTTGTCGGCGAGGACGATGTTATCGCCGCCAATGAAGGTTATCTCGCGACGTTGATGCGTGAATTCATGGGCGTTGAGATTGAGCTGCCGATCAAGAGGATCACATGGCGAGAAGCCATGGCGCGATTTGGAACAGATAAGCCCGACTTGCGATATGGCATGGAACTCGTCGATTTGTCCGATCTCGTCGCGGGCGGAGCCTTTAAGGTATTCGCCGAGGCTGTTGAGGCCGGAGGTATGGTCGGCGCGATCGCTGTGCCGGGCGGCTCCGATATGTCGCGCCGAGAGCTTGATGACCTTGCGACTTTTGTCAAAGGTAATACAGCGGCTAAAGGTCTTGCTTGGTTGAGTCTCAACGAAGGGGAGAGTCGTGGCTCAGTCGCCAAGTTTTATGACGCGGAATTTGTTCGAGAAGCCTTGAAGCGAGCGGGCGAAGATGAATCGGCGCAGTTGTTGATTGTGTCTGATGCCGACAAGATGACAGTGCTTGAGACGCTCGGTGATTTAAGAATTGAGATGGCAAAACGTCGTCAATTGATACCGAGCGATCGATTTGAGTTTTGTTGGGTCACGGAATTCCCACTCCTCGAATGGTCGGAGGACGCAGGACGATATGTGGCGAAACACCACCCGTTCACGGCGCCAATGGACGAAGACATCCCCATGTTAGACTCGAATCCGGGCGATGTTCGGGCGCGTGCGTATGACATTGTTTTGAATGGCACGGAGCTCGGAGGCGGTAGCATCCGTATTCACCAACAAGATCTCCAGAAGAGAATGTTCAAGCTTCTCGGATTTAGTGATGAACAGGCTGAGCGTCAGTTTGGATTCTTGCTGAGCGCTTTCCGCTATGGTGTCCCTCCACACGGCGGTCTCGCATACGGTCTCGACCGTATTGTCATGTTGTTGACGGGTGAAGAGAGTATCCGTGAAGTGATCGCGTTCCCGAAAGTACAAAATTCCTCGTGTCTGATGACAGAAGCGCCTGATCTTGTCGCCGATCATCAACTGGAGGAATTGGGGCTTTCAATTGTTGCCGGCTCGCAAAACGATAGAGATTGTTCCGACGAATAAGCGATTCAATAACCGTTCGACGTCGGCAGAAAGAATCAGTTTCGAAGGTCGAGCTCTTCTCTTGAAAAGGAGTTGAGCTCGCTTAAATGAACACCCAAAAAGGTGACAAGGATGATACAAAAGCCATTTAAAGCGCCTGTAGGGCATGCTTCACAAGCAAGCGATCGCGTTTCTGAAAAATTCGAAACGGCGCACGCTAATGAAGTTTTTCCTGCTAATACAGTCGTTTTTAGAGATAACCATGAGACATTCGGCAGAACCGTTGACCCCTCACAAGCACACTCGGAGGATATTACGAGTATCGAGGATTACTTCGACTCGAAATATGGAAATCGTAAACCAAAAAAAGAGAGAGTGAAACGATCTTTAAAGCGTCGTATTCTCGATTTCATTGTCACGGTTGCGATCGGTGTTGTACTCGCGCTTTTGTTGACGCATTTTGTCATCCAGCGC
The DNA here is from genome assembly GCA_964493375.1 of uncultured Mageeibacillus sp. GTDB lineage: Bacteria > Bacillota > Clostridia > Saccharofermentanales > DTU023 > UBA4923. The sequence continues at coordinate 13,738 of CAZBOM010000018.1, forward strand.
AATACGGTGATCGGTTCTTCTATGGTGCCCACACTCGCAGACCGCGATGAAGTATTTGTGGAGAAGATTTCGAGATTATTCGAGTCGGGTCTAAAGCGTGGCGACATCGTGACGGCTGACACGCATGAGAAAACAGCTAAGGGCGATGAGATGATTATCATCAAGCGCGTCATCGGTCTACCGGGTGAAAGAGTAACGATTAAAGAAGGTGCCGTCTTCATTAACGGAGTGTTGTTAGATGAACCGTATCTCTCGGAAGGTGTGCGGACAGCGCCCCACAACAACAACTATGCCGATGTGACGCTCGACAAGAACGAGTACTTTTTGCTCGGTGATAATCGGACGAACAGCCGAGACAGCCGAGATATTGGCCCCGTGACAAGGGCGGAGATAGAGGGTAAGCTCATTTTGCGCTTTTACCCGTTTAATAAGTTTGGAAAACCATAAGAATTGAAGAAAGGGTTGATATACCGTTATGAAAAGAGTTCCCGCGGAATTCATTCGTAATTTTTGTGTTATCGCGCACATTGACCACGGCAAATCGACTTTGGCCGATCGCTTGATTGAGCATACGGGCGCGCTTTCGGCGCGTACGATGCAACACCAAGTGCTCGACAATATGGATATTGAGCGCGAACGCGGAATTACCATTAAAGCGCGCGCTGTTCGCATGGAATACAAAGCACAAGATGGTCAGGAGTATGTCTATAATCTGATCGATACTCCCGGGCATGTTGACTTTAACTATGAGGTTTCGAGATCGCTCGCCGCATGTGACGGAGCGATCCTAATCGTCGACGCTTCTCAAGGAGTGGAGGCACAGACGCTCGCGAACGCATATCTCGCGATTGACGCCGGGCTTGAAGTATTGCCTGTCATCAATAAAATTGATTTGCCATCGGCTCGCCCCGAAGAAGTTCGCCAAGAAATAGAAGATGTCATTGGTCTCGATGCCTCCGAAGCGCCTCTGATTTCGGCGAAAGACGATATCAATATCGACGAAGTGCTGGAGAAGATCGCGAAAATTTTGCCGCCGCCGGTGGGTGACGATACGAAGCCACTTCGAGCACTCATTTTTGACTCGATTTACGACGCGTATCTCGGAGTTATTACGCATGTCAATATCCGAGAAGGCCAGCTCTCGATGGGTGATGAGATTTTGCTCATGCACTCGAAGAAAGAATTTACGGTCACATCGCTTGGCACATTCTCACCGACTTCGATGCAACCGGCGAAAACACTTTATGCCGGAGATGTCGGTTATGTTGCCGCCAGCATCAAGAGTGTCAGTGATACGGCTCCGGGCGACACGATTACGCTTGCAGAAACACCGGCCTCGGAGCCATTGCCGGGATACAAGCCGGTGAGCCAGATGGTTTTTTGCGGGATGTATCCCGTTGACGGAGCCGACTATCCTGATCTCCGCGACGCGCTGGAGCGCTTACAGCTTAATGACGCGGCGCTCTCTTTCGAGCCGGAGACTTCGACGGCACTCGGATTTGGTTTCCGATGCGGTTTTCTCGGATTGCTTCATTATGAAATTATTCAAGAGCGCTTAGAGCGCGAGTTTGATCTCGACATTATTTCAACGGCTCCGTCTGTCGCGTACAGACTGAATATGGTGGACGGAAGTTCCGTGATGTTGGAGAATCCGACGAACATGCCATCGCCCGATCGCATTGCGAGCATTGAGGAGCCTATTGTCGCCGCTTCGATCATGACACCGAAAGAATACATCGGGAATGTTATGGAGCTTTGTCACAATTACAGGGGCATTTATGTCAATACCCAATATGTCGATGAGAACCGAGTGAATCTGCACTTCGACATGCCGCTCAATGAGATTATCTACGATTTTTTTGACGCGTTAAAATCGAATTCGAGAGGCTATGCTTCACTTGATTATGAGATGAAAGGCTGGCAAGTATCGGATCTCGTCAAACTTGATATCATGATCAACAACGAGCAAGTCGACGCGCTCACCTTTATTCTTCATAAAGATGACGCGTATAGGCGCGGTCGAGCCATGGCCGAAAAATTACGTGAAAACATCCCTCGACAACAATTTGAAGTACCTATTCAAGCGTGCGTCGGCGGTCGTATTATCGCGCGTGAGACCGTTCGCGCTTACCGCAAAGATGTGACGGCCAAGTGCTACGGTGGAGACATTTCCAGAAAGAAAAAGCTTCTCGAAAAGCAAAAAGAAGGCAAGAAACGTATGCGTCAAGTCGGGAGCGTTGAAGTCCCGCAAGAAGCCTTTATGAGTGTATTGCGCTTAAATGACGACTAAAGATATGGCTTCATTTGAGATGAGCGCAAGAAGATCGAGACACGTGAACTTTAATGGCGAACAAGACGATACTGTGTCACATGAACGGATCGCCCACTCGAGAATGTGTAAAATGAATTTATTCGAAGACTCCCATTTAGGTAGAGATGAAAGGATGGTACATATATGGGTTGGTTAACATGGCTCGTGATCGGTGGTCTAGCCGGATGGGTTGGCAGTATGATTATGAAAACTGATCGCCAGATGGGCATTATCGCCAACATTGTCGTTGGCGTTATTGGCGGTTTTATCGGCGGTTGGGTGATGAGCCTTATTAACAAAACAGGTATGACGGGATTTAATATCTGGTCTTTTCTCGTCGCTCTGCTCGGATCGATTATCTTAATCGGTATTCTAAAACTAATTCG
>CAZBOM010000019.1:0-12663 GCA_964493375.1 uncultured Mageeibacillus sp.
GATTAAACTGGACGTCCCGCGATTCTCACTGTCCAGTTTACTTTGGCATTCAGCTTAGCACAAGTTAAAAAATGTCCTTATATAATCTGGGTTGCCATCGCGCGTACCCATCGTATATAATGTCTAAGCGGTCGATGTTTCAGCCTTTTGAGGGATGTGACGAGCCTTGGGAAACTGGAAGAATTTTTAGGTCAAACCAAGGGTCGACGGCACGACAATTGAATGACAATAGAGGCGCAACGGATGGGTAAACACGGCATCTAAACCCGGGCCATGGGGTCGTGTTGAAGTATTCGCTGCCGAAGGGAGACGTGGTTGCCCGCCCGTTGACCCTGGTAGGTCGGACGAAGGACGGCTTACTGTCATGCTTGAGCATGAAGCGCTATGCGGTTTTTGATAAAACGCGGCGCTTTATTTTTTGGAAAAATAACGACGAGACAGAAAAAGGAGAAAAGATCGTGATTGAAGCTATGATTCGTGTACGCATTAGTGCGGCCGATGCCCACTACGGTGGACAACTTGTTGATGGAGCGCACATGCTGAAACTATTCGGTGATGTGGCGACGGAGTTGTTGATTCGCAGAGACGGCGATGAAGGTTTGTTCCGTGCGTATGACAGTGTCGATTTTCTCGCGCCCGTTCGCGCCGGAGACTTTATCGAAGCGAAAGGCAGAATTGTTGATGAGGGCAACAGTTCTCGCCGTATGGAGTTCGAAGCGTGGAAAGTGATCGTGCCGAGACCGGATATCTCCGATTCAGCCGCGGATGTGCTCGACGAGCCTGTTCTCGTTTGTAAAGCGACGGGCACATGCATCACGCCGAAGGCTTGTCAGAGAAAATAACGAAGAGGGGGATATTCATGTCGAAAGTCATTATCACAGCGGCGATCAGCGGCGCGGAAGTGACACAGGAGATGAATCCTGCTGTCCCTTACACCGTTGAAGAGTTTGTAAGAGAAGCGAAATCAGCCGTCGATGCCGGAGCGGCGATTATTCATTTGCACGCTCGTGAAGAAGACGGAACGCCGACGCAAGGGCGTGAGCGCTTCAAAGTTTTGATCGACGCGATCCGCGAAGCCTGTCCGGCGGTCATTATCCAACCTTCGACGGGTGGCGCGACGGGGATGACGGCGGAAGAGCGCTTGCAACCGACAGAACTCAACCCTGAGATGGCAAGTCTCGACTGTGGAACGCTGAATTTCGGCGGCGACGAGATCTTTGTTAACACCGAAAACATGATCATTGAATTTGCCGCGAGAATGAAAGAGCGTGGCATCAGACCGGAGCTCGAATGCTTTGACAAAAGTCACATCGATATGGCGTTGCGCCTAGTAAAAAAAGGCTATATTGAGGGTCCTTTGCACTTTAATCTTGTTTTAGGTGTCAATGGCGGAGCGACGGCGACGCCACGTGATCTACTTTTCATGCGAAACTCGCTCCCACCTGAAGCGACCTTCACTGTCTCCGCGGTGGGGCGTCACCAACTGCCATTGAACGTCATGGCGATGGTGATGGGCGGTCACCCGAGGACGGGATTCGAAGACAATCTCCAATACAGCCGAAACGTCAACGCGAAGAGCAACGGGGAACTTGTGGCTCGACTCGTTCGCATTGCACACGAATTAGGGCTCGAAATTGCGACACCGGATGAGGCACGCGAAATCCTTCAGTTGCCACCGCGCAAATAACTGAAGTTGAATGGTGCTCGATGTTGCATTTGACATCGGGAGATAGAGCGAGGCGCGCGAAATCCTTCAGTTGCCACCGCGCAAATAACTGAAGTTGAAAGGTGCACGATGTTGCATTTGACATCGGGAGATAGAGCAAGGCGCGCGAAATCCTTCAGTTGCCACCGCGCAAATAACTGAAGTTGAATGGTGCTCGATGTTGCATTTGACATCGGGAGATAGAGCGAGGCGCGCGAAATCCTTCAGTTGCCACCGCGCAAATAACTGAAGTTGAAAGGTGCTCTATGTTGCATTTGACATCGAAACATAGAGCGAAGCGGGCGGTTTTTCCGGTCGCTACGAAACTAAACGTATATAGCATTAAGAAAAGAAGCAGACGAAAGGGACAAACAACATGGCGATGGGAAGTAAATACGGGGTACACCGTGTAATCGAACCAAAAGGACTGCTACCACAGGCGGCAACGAAAATCGACAATTCGATGACGATTTTTGACAATGAAATTCTTATTGATGTATCAGCGCTCAATATTGATTCGGCGAGCTTCCGTCAACTGTGGGAAGCTGCGAAAGGCAATACAGAGATATTAAAAGAGTCGATCATGGCGATCGTCAATGAGCGCGGTAAAATGCAAAATCCCGTGACAGGCTCAGGCGGTATGCTCATCGGTTCAGTCGCCGAAATTGGATCTGCTTTACATGATCGTGATCTCAAGGTGGGAGATCGCATCGCGACACTTGTTTCACTATCACTCACACCTTTGTATATTGAAGAAATCATCGCTGTATTCCCAGATATCGAGCGCGTCGAAGTGAAAGCGCAAGCCATTCTTTTTGAGAGCGGCATCTACGCGAAACTGCCTTCCGACATGAGCGAGAACCTCGCACTGGCCGTGCTCGACGTCGCGGGTGCACCCGCCCAAGTGGCGAAAATTGTCAATCCCGGAGACAGCGTTTTAATTCTCGGTGTCGGTGGAAAGAGCGGGATGCTCTGCGGTTACGAAGCGATGAAACGTGTGGGGGCGAGTGGCAATGTCGTCGGTATGGATCGTTATGATCGCCCAAAAGACTTGTTGCTTGAGAATAATCTCGTTCATAAATTCTTTGTCGCGAATGCGCAAATCCCGACGGAAGTGCTTGAAAAAGCGCTCGAAGCCAATGATGGAAAAGAGTATGACGTCGTGATTAACGTTGTGAATATTGACGGAGCGGAAATGTCCTCAATTCTTCCGGTGAAAGAAGGTGGTCTCGTCTACTTCTTCAGTATGGCGACAAGCTTCACGCGCGCGGCGCTCGGCGCCGAAGGCGTCGGCAAAGATGTCACCATGATCATCGGCAATGGCTACACAAAGAATCACGCGGATTTTTCTCTTCAGATTATCCGCGAAAGCGAAGCCTTAAAACACATTTATCAAACAATGTACGTCTGATTTGTTTTAATCATTGAAAAGTGAAGCCTTTTATATCGCTTCACCGAAGTAAACAGTCGATAGAAAATGAAAACCTTTTGTCTAAGCGTGGTCAGAATGGCCCATATCGCTAGACGAATCAAGAATTGACATGATGACGCTTGGTACTTGCTGGGGTGCCAAGTGAAGGGGGGAGCTGTTAATGAAAGCAGAAGAAAAATATATCAACGCGAGCGGCGCGGCGAGAAGAGCGTCCATCTTTAAAGATGTGACGGACGAACAGTGGAATGACTGGCGCTGGCAAGTGAAAAACCGCATCACGACGGCAGAGGAGTTGAAGCAACATCTCAGTATGTCGGAAGAAGAAGAGCAAGGTGTCGCTGATGCACTCTGCGAGTTTCGTATGGCGATCACGCCGTATTATTTGTCTCTGATCGATCCGGAAGACCCGCACGACCCTGTGCGCAAGCAGGCCGTACCGACAGCTTACGAAGTGGCTGCCGCCGAGGAAGATATGGACGATCCGCTTCAAGAGGATGTCGATTCGCCCGTATTCGGGTTGACGCATCGCTATCCCGACCGCGTTCTTTTCTTGATTACCGATATGTGTTCCATGTATTGTCGTCATTGCACGAGACGCCGCCTGGCCGGCCAAAAAGACGGTGCGAGAACGAAGGAAGAGATCGACGCTTGTATCGAATACATTAAGGGAAAACCACTCGTGCGCGATGTCTTGCTCTCCGGCGGTGACGCGCTCCTGATGAGCGACGACAGGCTCGAGTACATTATCAAAGAATTGCGCGCGATCGATCATGTCGAGATTATTCGTATTGGCTCAAGGACGCCCGTTGTTTTGCCGCAACGTATTACGCCTGAGTTGTGCTCGATGCTACAGAAGTATCAGCCTATACTAATCAATACTCATTTCAATCACCCGAATGAATTCACTCCTGAGAGCCGAGAAGCGTGTGAAAGATTGGCAAACTCCGGCATCCCCGTCGGCAACCAATCCGTTCTGTTGAGAGGTATCAACGACTGTGTCCATGTGATGAGAACGCTCGTGAACGGTCTGATCTGGATGCGTGTCAAACCTTACTACATCTACCAGTGCGACCTTTCGCGTGGGATCGCCCATTTCCGCACATGCGTATCAAAGGGAATCGAAATCATTGAGAGCTTGCGAGGCCATACAACGGGTATGTGCGTGCCGACTTTTGTCGTTGACGCGCCAGCCGGCGGTGGCAAAATTCCCGTGATGCCCGATTACATCATCTCGCAAGGACCGAAGCGTATCGTCCTCAGAAACTACGAGGGGCTGATCTCAACGTATACGCAACCGAAAGAGTATGAGACAGAATGCCACTGCCCCGTTTGCACGGGTGAGAAGAAAATCAAAATGATCGGCGTCGCCGGACTTTTGGAAGGGCAAGAACTCGCCATTGAGCCAAAAGTACTTCTTCGCAAAGTTAAAGTTGAAGAAGGCGTCAACTACATCTAATTGAGGTTTGCTGTTGAGAAATCGCGCTCACCATTCGCCTGAGTTTCTCGTCGAAAAGCTTAGCCTCGACGATCTTCGCTCGCTCGCTATTATTGGGATGGGTAAGAATGCTGGTAAAACGACTGTCTTGAATCACATTTTGAAAGCTGTTAAACAGACAGGTTTTGAAAGAGCTTTAGCCGTTACATCGATCGGACTTGACGGGGAGGATGAAGATCTCGTCACCGGAGGTGTGAAGCCGCGCATTTTTATCACTGAGGGCACGATCATGGCAACGGCTTGTGAATCGCTCGGCAAGTGTGACGCGACGATGGAAATTCTTGCTCTGTCGGGAATTTACACCGCTGCCGGTGAAGTGGCGATCGGCCGTGCGCGCTCGAATGGGTATGTCGAGCTGGCCGGCCCTTCTATCGCAAGCGATCTCACGGCATGTGAGAAGCTGTGTCGCGACCTTGATCCTGATTGCTTGTTCATCGTTGACGGTGCCTTATCGCGAAAATCTTCTGCCGGCGGAGGTTTGACTGAAGCCGTCATCCTCGTAGTCGGTGCCGCCAACGCGGTATCTTTGACGGAGCTCGCGCGAGAGACGGCGCGCCAAGTCGCCTTTCTGACTTTGCCTGCGATTAGAGAATCTGAAAGCACGCTTTTGAAAGACTTGATGGAAAAACAGCCGGACCACCGGGCGATCTTTCTGCCGCAGATTTGCGGGAAAGAACGCGAAGAACAGGAAATTCGATCGCTGCCGCTTCCTTCGCTTCTCGGTGAAGGTAGCGCCATCGCGGAAGAACTCCGGTGTGATGACAAGGTCGTGTTGTTGCGAGGGGCGATCACCGACCGCGTGATAGAGCCCTTGTTGTCGAATCGAACCTTCGTCGATATGGTGCTCGTCGTGGAAGACGGAACTCGCCTATTTCTCAGCGACAAAAATGTCGCGAAACTTAAACAGCGTCGCGTGGAGCTCGCTGTTTTACACAAGTTGTCGCTCCCTCTGATTTGCGTCAATCCGATGCGAAGGGATGGAACGATGGCTAATACGGATGAGTTGCTTCAAGCCATTGAAGCCGTTGTCGATGTGCCGGTTTTGGAGCTTGGGCCGGCGCTCGTTTAAACTGGCCTTTGGACTTGGGTCGCTGCTCATCGGCGTGCGAATAGAGATTGGAAAACAAACATGTTGATTATGACAAGACAGGATGAAGAGAGACTCGGTCTCCCACAGGCACTTGAAGCCTGTCGCTGTCAGTCGCCTCAAGGTCGAAAGCTGAAGGCAAAACGTGTTTATTACGCGCCATCAGATAGAGAGTCCCTTCAAAAAGAGTTTGATGCGATTGATCGTCTCAAAGCTTTTTTGCATTCCAATCCACAAGAGGTGCGGCAAGCGTCGGTGGCGCTCGGACGGTTTCGTGATCTACATGGCACACTATCCGGACTTGAGAATCATCGACTTCTCGAGGTGACCGAGCTCTTTGAGATCAAGCAATCGCTACAGCTCTTCCGTGAATTGTCGGCGATGACGCGGTTGCTCGCGGCGGCTTCCGTCACCGTGAGTTCTATGCCGGAGGCTGAAGCCATCCTCGATCCAGGTGATCGCAAAACGAGCGGGTTTTATCTCTACGATGATTACTCGCCTCGTTTAGCCGAACTGCGAAAACAGCGCGCTTTGCTTGAAAAGCGGATTGAGAAAAATTCTGAAACATCGGATGCGACTATGCGCGAAGAGTGGATGGCGGAACGGGCAGCTCTCGTAGCCTCGGAAGATGCGGAGGAGATGTCCGTGCGCGCGATGTTGACGGATGCGATGTCGGCACATTTGCCAGAGATGAAAGCCAATTTCGAAGCCGTTGGAGTTCTCGATTTTCGACTGGCGCGCGGTGTTTTGGCAGACAACTGGCAAGCGGGAAAACCCTCGATTTTGGAGACAGGCCAATCAGCAGTACTCATCGATGTATGGCATCCTGTGATTGAGGCGCATCTCAAAAAAAGAGGAACATCTTTTGTGCGGCAATTAGTGACCGTGCGACGAGGATCGACTGTCCTGTCCGGCCCCAATATGGGAGGCAAATCGGTCGCCTTAAAGTCGATGACTTTGGCGCTCGCCTTAATGCAACTCGGATACTTCCCGCCAGCGACAAGCGCTTCAACGCCACTTTATGATTTTGTGAGCTATAGCTCCGATCATCTTGATACGACAAAACGAGGGCTGTCTTCGTTCGGTGCGGAAATAGTCAGGATTCGCGACGATATCGCGCGCTCTCGACAAAAGCGTGGCTTAGTCATCATGGATGAGCCGTGTCGCGGGACGAACCCCGAAGAAGCGACAGCGCTCGTCGGAGCACTGATCAAGTTTTACAGCAGACTTGATAGTTCCTTCGTCATCGCGACACATTATCGCGCTCCGTCAGGCGAGAACATCTCTCATGTGAGAATTCGCGGCATTCGCTCCGAAGACTTAGAGTCAATAGTTTGCGATAGCACAAGAAACGGTGACATCCGTTCCGAAGATTTGAACACTGCGAGATTGAAGGAAACATCAGAACCAGATCAGCAGGCGATCCGGAGGATTGAAGCCCTGATGGACTATCGGCTCGAAGAAGTGGACGGTCATTCGCCTGTCCCGACTGAAGCTATTCGTATTGCAGCGTTACTCGGTTTGGACAAGGACGTTCTCGCGCTTATGGAAGATATCGGTGATTGATTTTCGTCATGGCGAATCGATTGTTTTGAGAATGCGATAAGCAGGTGGATAAATGAAAAACTCGAATGAACATTACGGTCGCAAGTTCGAGGATATTAACAAATAACAGGAGAGAGTATGGCAGAACTGAGATTAAATTGGGATAAAGTAGCGAAGGCGCGTGAGGCGTCTTCAGCGATCGCTGATGACGTCGGCGACCGTCTCAGTCAATTCACGACAGTAACGGTGGAGCGCTCCATCGCGCGTTTGTTCGGCATCGACGGAGTCGACGAATTTGAAGTTCCGCTCGCCAATGTTGTGGTCGACCATCTGCAAGAAAAAGGCGTGATCGGCGAAGGTGTCGCTTATTGGCTGGCGCAAGGTGTTTTAACGTCTGGGATGACGCAACAGGCGCTTGCCGAAGGAATCGCTCGAGGTGATATCGATCTCACACATCTCGAAAAGGCCGACCCTTTTGCTTGTTCGCTCTGGGCGAAAGAACAAGCGCAAAAAGCACTTGAACGCATCAGGGAAAACAAGCGTTTCCGAAATAAAAAAATTGAATCATTCGGCGAACGCCCGAGTCCGTTGCTGTACGCGATTGTCGCGACCGGCAATATCTATGAGGACATGGTGCAGGCGAAAGCCGCCGCGCGCCAAGGAGCCGACGTCATTGCTGTCATTCGAACGACGGGGCAGAGCCTTCTCGATTATGTCCATTATGGGGCGACGACCGAAGGATTCGGAGGGACGATGGCCACGCAAGAGAACTTCCGTCTCATGCGCGCGGCGCTCGACGAAGCCGGCGATGAGCTCGGTCGTTACGTCCGCCTTTGCAATTATTGCTCCGGTCTATGCATGCCAGAAATCGCCGTCATGGGAGCCTTTGAACGTCTCGACGTCATGTTGAATGACGCGCTCTACGGCATTCTTTTCCGCGACATCAATATGCAGCGCACACTGATCGACCAGAGTTTCTCTCGTATGGTTAACGGTGCGGCCGGTATTATTATCAACACCGGTGAAGATAATTATTTGACGACGGCCGATGCTTGGGAAGAGGCGCATACTGTGTTGGCGTCACAGTTTATCAACGAACAGTTCGCGCTTCGCGCCGGCATGGCCGAGGAGCAGATGGGACTTGGTCACGCTTACGAGATGAGTCCCGATATGAAGAATTCATTCGTTTATGAGTTGGCGCAAGCTCAGATGGCGCGACAGATATTCCCCAACGCTCCTTTAAAATACATGCCGCCGACAAAACACATGACGGGTAATATTTTTAGAGGTCATATTCAAGACGCTCTGTTTAGCGCGGTGACCGTGTTGACAGATCAGCGTTTCTTGCTCCTTGGCATGATGACCGAGGCGATCCATACGCCGCACATCGCCGATCGCGCTTTAGCGATTGAAAACGCGCAGTACATGAAACGGGCGATGGCCGACTTTGCGTCGGAGATTGAATTCCGTGAAGGCGGCATGATGGAACAGCGCGCTGACGAAGTGCTGAACCAAGCGCTTGAGCTCCTTGAGAGCATCCGTGTCGATGGCATATTCCACGCGATTGAGACGGGGCGGTTTGCCGGTATTAAGCGACGCCGCGAAGGTGGAAAAGGCTTAGACGGCGTCGTCGCAAAAGGTGAGCATTACGACAATCCCTTTGTCGATTTGTTCTTAGCGGAGCAAAAGGGGGAATAAAGGCATGAAGAATCAATTTCGAGATTATGAGGATCGTGACACAAAACTTGTGTTGGAGCGTTTAAAACCATACGGCGACACGATGAACGACGGCCGCATTCAAATCAGTTTCACACTGCCTGTCCCCGATGGAGATCGCGCCGTGGAAGCGGCCAAAGAGATCGTTCTCTCCATGGGGCTGACATCTCCCGTCATCGCGTGGCACGAGGCGCTCGACAACGATTTCACCTTTTTTGTCGCTTACGGCTCACACGAAAAGGGCATTGATTACACGAAAATTCACGTCCAGGCTGTCGATGTCCAAGTGATGAGCATGGAAGAGACGGATGCGATGATCCGCGATCGCTTCGGGAGAAAGATCAAAGTCATCGGAGCGAGCACCGGTACAGATGCGCATACAGTCGGCATTGACGCCATCATGAATATGAAAGGCTATGCCGGTCACTACGGATTGGAACGATACGAGATGATCGAAGCGCTCAATCTCGGAAGCCAAGTCTTGAATGAAGACTTCATCCGTGAAGCGATCGCGTTTGACGCCGATGTTATGCTCGTTTCACAAACCGTTACGCAAAAGGATGTTCATATCAATAACATCACGGAACTCGTCGAGTTGCTCGAAGCGGAATCTTTAAGAGATCGTTTCTTGCTGATTATCGGCGGACCGCGCGTGACGCACGAACTGGCGAAAGAACTCGGTTGCGACGCAGGCTTCGGTCCCGGCAAATACGCCGACGATGTCGCGAGTTATTTCGTCACCGAGTTAGACAAAAGACGCGAAGCGAAGGCAAGCAGTGCGGAGCAAGAATAACAGGAGTTTTAGCAATCTAGACAAAACTAGTCTAGAATAGTGTAAGATATTATTACAAGCCATAATCGTGTTTGCGGTTGCTTTTAGGAAAGCTAGACGACAAACCGTTTATCGCTGAAAGCATGATGTAAACACGATACGCGAAAAAGTCGCTTTGGGACTATGCCAAAAGGGAAAACGTATCGGGTAGCGAAATCAAACAAAAACAAAGGTTAACATTGCTTTACGGCTATGCAAAAGAAGAAAGGGCAGACAATGAAAGTATTTTTGGCCGGTTGCGGCACCATGGGGTCAGGAATCGCGCAGACATTCGCGGTGAAGGGACACGAAGTCGTCATGTTCGATCAGACGATGGAGTTTGTCGATCGCGGGTACGCGATGATCGAGAAACAACTCAGAAGGCAAGAAGAAAAAGGGCGTATGACGACCGAAAAAGTAGATTCGACACTCGCGCGCATTTCACGCTCCGTCGATCTGAAAGATGCGGCTGGCGCGTCGCTCGCGATCGAAGCCATTTATGAGAACATGGCCGCGAAACGCGATCTTTTCACAGCGCTCGATGAGATTTGCGAGCCGGATTGTCTCTTTGGCACGAATACCTCGTCGCTTTCCATCACCGAAATGGCGAGCGGGCTCAAACATGAGGGCCAATTCCTTGGCATCCACTTCTTCAATCCGGCGCCTCTGATGAAGCTCGTCGAGATCATCCGCGGAGACGCCACGACAGATGAGGCGATGACGGCGGCTCTCGACCTTGTGCGCTCGATCGATAAAGAGCCTGTCGTTTGCCGTGAAAGCCCGGGATTCATTGTCAACCGCGTGCTTATCCCGATGATTAATGAAGCGGTTGATCTTCTCGAGCAAGGTGTTGCCAGCCGTGAAGATATTGACCAAGCGATGAAGCTTGGCGCGAATCACCCGATGGGACCGCTTGAGCTCGCTGACTTTATCGGTGTCGACATTGTGTTGGCGATCATGGAAGTGTTGTTCAATGAGACAGGTGATCCGAAATACCGCCCGAGCCTCATGCTGAAACGCCTTGTGCGCGCAGGCAAACTCGGTCGCAAATCAGGCGAAGGTTTTTATAACTACAAAAAATAAAAGTAAAAAGCAGAAAGTAGCAGAAAGTAGCAGGAAGGAATTGTTTATGAAAGAAGTTGTTATTGCAAGCGCTTGCCGTACGGCAGTCGGTAAATTCGGGGGCACACTCGCGTCCATTCCAGTCGTGAGACTCGGTGAAGTCGTTATTCGCGAAGCAGTTGAGCGCGCGGGGATCAAGGCAGAACTTGTCGATGAAGTCGTCATGGGCTGTGTGCTTTCCGCAGGTCTCGGACAGAACGTCGCTCGTCAATCGGCGATCGCGGCCGGTTTGCCGCAAGACGTTCCTGCCACGACCATCAACAATGTGTGCGGTTCGGGGCTCAAATCGGTGAACTTGGCTGTTTCGCTCATTCGTAGCGGAGAAGCCGATGTTGTCGTCTGCGGCGGTATGGAGAATATGTCAGCCTCTCCGTTCCTGCTCGACAAAGCGCGCTATGGGTACCGCATGGGCAATGGGACCATCGTCGACAGCATGATCATCGACGGCCTTTGGGATGCCTTCGGTGATTACCATATGGGCATCACCGCCGAGAATGTGGCGGAAAAATACGGCATCACACGCGAAGCCCAAGATGCGTTAGCTTTTGGTAGTCAAGAAAAAGCGAAAAACGCCATCGAGAGCGGTCGTTTCAAAGACGAGATCGTTCCTGTTCACATCAAAGAAAAACGCCGCGAGTACGATTTTGATACCGATGAGTATCCGCGTCTCGACGCGACTCTCGAAGGACTCGAGAAGCTTCGCCCGGCATTCAAACCGGACGGAACAGTCACGGCCGGAAACGCCTCGGGCATTAACGACGGTGCAGCAGCGTTCGTCGTCATGAGCCGTGAAAAAGCCGAAGAACTCGGCGTCGAGCCGCTTGCCGTCATCAAAGCCGGCGTCTCCGTGGGTCTCGATCCGGCGTACATGGGCATGGGCCCCTACTACGCGACAAAAGAAATCCTCGAGCGCACCGGTTTGACGCTTGATGATATCGATCTTTTTGAGTACAACGAAGCGTTCGCCGCGCAGGCCGCCGCCGTCGCTCAAGAACTCGGCGTCGATACGGACAAAGTGAACGTCAACGGCGGAGCGATCGCGATCGGTCACCCGATCGGCGCGTCAGGCGCCCGCATCCTCGTCACGTTGCTGTACGAGATGAAGAAACGTGACGCTAAGCGCGGACTCGTCTCTCTCTGTATCGGCGGAGGTCAGGGAGTCGCCACCATCGTCGAACGCCCATAAACTTTATCGCAAACGGGTGTCCCATTTTCGGTGGGGCACCCATTTTTTTGCAAGAGCAATAGTCATTCACTGGTATAGGTTCGGGTGATGTCCCATCATGGCGCACCCATATGAATAGGAGTTAGAGATGTCTTTTGTCGTTATTGAGAAGAAAGAAAATGTGGCACTGCTCACGATTAATCGCCCCGAAGGATTAAACGCGCTGAACACCTCGGTGCTGGAGGCTTTGTCAGACGCTCTCGATAAACTTGCAGCCGATGGTGACGTTCGGGCGCTCGTCGTCACGGGCGCCGGCGATCGCGCTTTTGTCGCAGGTGCCGATATCGGTGAGATGTCCGAGCTATCGCAAGAGCAAGCCGCGACATTTGCCCGTGTCGGACATGAAGCGATGAACAAACTTGGGGCTTTCCCCGCTCCGACGATCGCGGCCGTTAACGGCTTCGCCTTGGGCGGCGGTTTTGAGTTAGCGCTCTCCTGCGATCTCATGATTGCTTCCGTCAAAGCGCGCTTTGCGTTCCCCGAAACAGGTCTCGGCATCACACCTGGCTTTGGCGGAACACAACG
>CAZBOM010000019.1:12673-16314 GCA_964493375.1 uncultured Mageeibacillus sp.
CGTCTCGCGCGTCTTGCCGGACCGATGGTCGCCTGCGATCTAATCTTCACAGGCAGACGGTTGAACGCTGAACAAGCCCAAACGCTCGGCATCGTGACTGAAGTCACGGAAGTCGAAACCTTGATTGATCGCGCTTTTGAAATCGCAAACACCATAGCGACGAAAGCCCCTATCGCCATCCGTAACGCGAAAAGTGCCATTCACGGCGGACTTGATGTCTCGCTCGGTGACGGTCTCGAAATCGAAGTCGAGCAATTCAGCCGGTGTTTTGAGAGCGACGACCAACGAAACGCCATGCGCGCTTTCGTCAACAAAGAGCAAGCACCACCTTTCCAAGGCAAATAGCTACTAATTGAATGAGCCCATGTTGCCATTCGAGCTAGTCGCCCAGTTGGCCATTTGATCGAACTGACTTCGCCATTTGTACTAGTCGCCCACTTTGCCATTCGAGCTAGTCGCTTGCTTCGCCATTCGAGCTAGTCGCCCAGTTGGCCATTTGATCGAACTGACTTCGCCATTCGTGCTGGCCGCCTATGTTGCCATTCGTACTAGTCGCCCAGTTTGCCATTTGATCGAACTGGCTTTGCCATTCGTGCTGGCCGCCTATGTTGCCATTCTTTCTAACGCCATCCGTCTTTGTCGCGAGCGAAAGCAGGCCAAAAACTCATGTGTGAACCAAGTTCATTTGTGCAATTATGCACGGCGTATTAAAGGGAAGTAATATATAATAAATTTAGAATAAAAACGAAATAGACCACCTGACTGCTTTTCACTTATAAAAAAGAATAGCGGGCAGGTGATCTTTCGGCTGTAAAGACAGAACTAGACAATCTTATTTCATTTGTACGCCTGCTTTCGCATTTATCATCCAAGGAGTGAACTGATGAAACCATTAAACGTTAAACGAATTAAACGTCATATGCTCAGGACATATGAGTTCTGGCAACTTGATGAGAAATTCCTTGTTGTCTCGCCTGACAGAAAACTCTGCACGATGACGGGGATGGAGACTTTGCCGGAGAGCGATTCAGGATATCTTGCTTACGCATACCTGGATGATACGATGCGCATCGCATTCCTTGGTTTCTGTGACGAAGAAGAAGACACGTATAAATATTTCGAGAGCGAGCAAATACTCGTCGCGCCAGCCGCCATGTTGCCAAATACACTCGTACGTCTCGTCAAGCCGACAGATGAACTGGAGAAACACCCCTTTGTTCGCAACATTCTCGATTTCCATCAATCCGATATCCTGCGTCGTAGCACATTGGCGCTTCGCCAAATCGATCATCTTCGCGATCCTATTCGCCCTGGCATTTTAAAAGCCGCTTGGATTAAAGACGAAAAGAAACTGGAAAAAGCATTTGACGAGGATATCAAAGTTTATGTGGACGCCATGGTTGCCGCGTATGAGCAGGCAGAAAAAGAGGGTGTGAAGGCAAAAGAAGTCGAGGTTGACGGTCAACCGGAGCCTCTGCCTGTCGATGGCATGAAAATCGAGTTTGTTCGCATCAGTGATCTGACGCCTGCCAATAAAGGGACGTGGCGCGCTGTCTTGCTCGAAAACATACCCGGCACGCGAAAGAAGAAAAAAGGTGACGCCGTTACGGTCTCTTTGGTGACAACGACCGTTGAAGAAGATGAGAGAGATTACACTATGCTCTTTATCGATGTCGACGCTCCCGTCGAAGACACGAAAATCAACGTCGCCTCGTCAAAACCATTCCGACTCCCTTGGCGCATCGCATACACACTGGAGTGCCCCGACACCGATTGCGCTTTCAAAAACACGTACTATCTTGGTCGAAGCGGTGAAGACCGTCTGATGTTTAAGGAAATTCTCGAAGAAATCCGCCTTGGGCGAATTGATCCTCTTATCGCCATTGACCTTGTTCAACGCGATGATTGCGAAATCGATTTCTCGCGTGAATTATACCGCTGCCGCTCATGTGGAACACTCGACGTCAAACAGCGCTTGCGACTTGTCACTGAAGACCACACACTCTCAATGATGTACAACTGTCCCGAATGCGGTGAACGCATGTCGCATGTCAAACGCGGACACATCGCCTCACTCGATTGTCCCGAGTGCCGCGAACCCCTCAACCCCGTCGAAGAAAAACTCTGGGACGGTGTTGATCCGAGCTAACCGATGACTCTATGAACGACGACTTTCGTCAAAATCTCATCTATTTGGTCTCCGACCTGATTAGCTTGCCGAGTGAAAATCCGCCGGGGCGAGAAGCTTTTGTTGAGCAATATATTGTCCGGTATTGTCGCAACGTTGGACTCGATGTCGAGCGCGCTCCTATCACAACAAACCGCGCGAATTTGATCATCACATTGCCCGGACAGGACGATGACGAGCCGCTAACATTTACCGGACACATGGATGTTGTCCCCGTTTGGCCTGATGAAAGACTTCGTTGGCAAACCAACCCGTTTGAACCCGTTGTTGAAGGCGGTTGGCTCTACGGTCGCGGCGCCGCCGATATGAAAGGCGGTCTCGCCTGCGCCCTGCTCGCGATGAGCGAACTGAAACGTTCCGGCATCGTTCCGAAACGCACGATCCATCTGCTCGCCACATGTGATGAAGAAGACGCGATGCGCGGATCCCGCGCGCTTCTCGGGCATCCTCTTTTAGAGAAGCTAAAGGAGCTTGTCGTTTGTGAGCCGACAGGCATGACTCTTTGTCGCCGCTCGCGAGGGCGAACATACGGAGACCTCATCATTCGAGGCAAGACCGCTCACGGGTCGCGCCCCGGAACAGGCGTCAATACCATCGACATCGCCGCTGAACTGATCTGCCAATTGCGCGACTTGAACGCGGACTGGTCACCTCCTGCCGGAGTGCCTCGCCATTCTTCATCGAGCGAAACGGTTAACGAACCTTCTGCCAAGCACATGAGCCACACACCGTCCGCACCATCCATATTGGATCCTCCATCTTACTGGCAGCCACTCGCCATACATGCCGGTGTCGAACCGGGCATCATTCCTGATAATTGTCGTTTGCGCCTTGATTGTCGAATATCCCCACAAAGCGGTTGTGATATTGAGCTAGCTCGCCTTGAGTTCATGCTCAAACAGTTTGAGTTCACCCACCATGTCCAAGCGGAGTTCTCTGTTCTCGACAAACGCGAACCATGGGACACCTTCTCTGACCATCGTCTCGTACGGCAAATTCATGCTTCCGGAACATTCGAGGAAACAACTTTTTCTGGAAGTACCGACGCCAATATCTTGCGGGAAGCATGTCTCACGCCAGTCATTATCGGACCGGGTGATCTCTCTGATGTACACCATGAAAACGAGCGCGTAGCCCTCGACGAACTCTTCGCCGCTTACACTCTCTACCACAATCTAATGACCTCTTAAAACAATTGCCGCCTTAAGACTTTTTTGTCACCTTAATATTTATGACGCCTTAAGAGTTATGCCTAACATCCGAAGCCTTGATTATGTCAAATCAGCGTTTTTTGACTGCACTTAACAACCAAAGGCTCAATCTTGTCAAATCAGCGTTCATTGACTGCACCTAACAACCAAAGGTTCAATCTTGTCAAATCAGCCTTTTTTGACTGAGCCTGACAACCAAAGGCTCAATCTTGTCAAATCAGCCTTTTTTGACTGCACCTGAC
>CAZBOM010000020.1:0-2462 GCA_964493375.1 uncultured Mageeibacillus sp.
TTTCTGCTCAAGCCTTCGCACAAAAAAGTGTAAATGCTTGCGAGCGAGAATTATCATATCCATATATCGTCTATGTTGGTTTACCTTTCTGCCCAAGCCGCTGTGCCTACTGTAGCTTTATTGCACAGGACGCCGGCCGGCATGTCGATTTATTGATGCCGTATGTTGAAGCCGTTATCGCGGAGGCGAGAGGGATATTTTCCCATGGATTTGAAGGTAACGTGGCGGCCGTCTATTTCGGCGGCGGGACTCCGACGAGTTTGCCAACTTCTCTCTTTAAACGCTTTGTCGAAGGCGTGTTGGGAGCGGTCCCGATGTCTTCCGGCGTTGAACTGACGATGGAAGCGGGGAGACCCGATACAATTGATGAAGCGAAACTCGAAATCATTCGAGACAATCAATTTAGTAGACTCTGTATCAATCCGCAGACTATGCTCGACAAGACACTGCGAGCGATTGGTCGCGGTCACAGCGTGGAGGATACTGTCAAAGCTTTTTCATTGGCGCGGTCAATGGGTTTTCAAGACATCAATATGGACTTAATTGCCGGGCTACCGGGGGAAGGAGCAGAAGCATTGCTCAGTTCGACTGAGCGCATCGTCGAGCTTTATCCGGAGAGCATTACATTGCATACATTGGCCGTCAAGCGCGGATCAAAGCTAATCCGTCAAGATATCTCCCGCGAAGTCTTTCATCCCGATGAAGAACTTATCGATGCCGTTGAGCGATCGCACGCGATATTACGATCAAAAGGATATAGGCCATACTACTTATATCGACAAAAAAACTGTCGCTCCGGTTTGGAAAATACGGGTTTCTCGCGAGAAGGGCACGCTTCTATTTACAATGTCGCCATGATGAGTGACGTCGTACCTGTGATTGGGTTAGGAAGCGGAGCGACATCGAAAGCCATCTCCGGACGTCAAGCGAATCGTGTTCACAATCCGAAGGATTTGCAAGTTTACATCAGTCGTGTTGAGGAACAAGTTACTAAAAAACGCGATCTTTTTCAAAAGACTCATCGAGATGAAAACGATGATTGAGTGCTTTGTCTCTCTGTTTTGTTAACTTAAATGATAATTAGAAGATCACGCCTTTTCAGTCGCATCATGCAAAAGGGTATTTCATGAATTCAGCCGAGAGACATCGGCGTCATTTTCAAGTCATTATCATTTTTCGATCACTTCAAACGTGGTCACATCACTTCGGGGATTTCTCTTGAATGTGATGGTCACGATATCGGGGCGAGCGAAAAAGCGCGCGTGTATGTGGACAGTTCCAAGTCCTGCGCTTACGACTTGTGTAAGTTGGTCTCCGAGATTGTAAAAGCCTTTCCAGTGATCAACTCCCATGGCCGGGCGAATGAGAGGAAGCCCAAAAAAGGTGACTTGTCCATGGTGAGAGTGTCCTGTAAGAATGAGCCCCGGTCCCTGTACAGGCTTTCGCTTTGGAAACCAATCTGACTCGTGAACGAGATACAGTGTGAAAGGTCTATTTCCCGAATCTGTCAGCCATTGACAAGAGCCGGCTTCTTTCATCAAATTATCGAATGCGTCACGATGAATAAGGGGGTGTCCGTGGAGCGTGTTGGCAAATCCCCAGATAGGTAGTCCTTCCAACACGAGCCCCTCATTGTCAAGTAAAGTGAAGCCTGTTTCTTCAAGGATTGCCGTGCTCCATGTATGATACCGAGGTGCTTCGACATCGTGGTTGCCGAGTATCGCCCATTTACCCAGTGGCGCTTGGAGAGAGTTTAATGACTCTCGCACCATCTCCCTGAACGCTTCGTCACCGATCGGTGTACGTTCTTCAACTAAGTCTCCGCCAAAGATGATGGCATCCGGATGAGACTCCATGATGGCGCGAATTTTTCGATTGAGTTGTCGCTTTGTCGTCGACGCGCCTGTATGGATATCTGAGAAAAAAACGATGTGCTTATTGGCGAAAGGGATTTCTTTGCAGGCTTGGGGAAATCGAATCTCAATCGTTCGTCTTTTGATCCACAAAGGCTCGATAAAGAAGCCGTAGAGCAGACAGAGCAATCCGAATCCGATCAATGAAAAAAGAATAATCATCATGAGTTCCATTGATTCAAGAGTACCACAGGCATTTGTGAAGATACAGAATGAGCACGATAAAAAGGCATCGCTATGATGGCAAAGGCCGTCTCCCATCATGGTGGGGGACGGCCTTTATTCTTGGATTTACTTTGTAGCCGTGTTCAAGTTTCGATCACGCCATGTGGTATCACAAATGTTTCAAAACGGCCGACAATTGAATCTATTTATCCTAATAAGATCAGCTTGAGGATAAAGACAATGGCGAGAACATACATCAACGGGCTGATCTTCTTGAATTTGCCTGTGATCATGTTGAGGAGCACGTAGAAGATAATGCCCCACATGATGCCTGCCGAGATGCTGTAGAAGAACGGCATCGCGATCAGCGTGATGTAAGCGGGG
>CAZBOM010000020.1:2472-12884 GCA_964493375.1 uncultured Mageeibacillus sp.
TGTCATCATCAGGAAGCCGACGTAGATCAACGCGGCCGCTGTCGCAAACGAAGGAATCGCGATAAAGATCGGTGAGAGGATGATGGCGATAAGGAAGAGAACACCCGTTGTGAGGGCTGTCAGACCTGTACGGCCACCTTCAGCGACACCGGCTGAACTCTCGACGTATGTGGTGACGGTCGATGTACCGCAAATAGCTCCGACGCATGTGCCGACTGAGTCTGCGAGAAGCGCGCCTTTGATCTTCGGGAGACGGCCTTTTTCATCGAGCATGCCGCTTCTGGAGGCGACGCCGACGAGCGTTCCCAATGTATCAAAGATGTCAACAAACAGGAATGAGAACATGACGATCAAAAAGTCGCCAATATTGAAATTCGCGAATGCCGTTGAACTGAACGCTTGTCCGAATAGTGAACCGAATCCTTGGAAATCAGGCAGGCTCCATGAAGGGTACAGCGAAAAGAACCCAGCTTCCGGGTTAGGAACATAGAGTCCAACAAGTTGTGCTAGGATGCCTATAATCCAAATGCCCAACATACCTAAGAGTAGAGCGCCTTTAATTTTTTTGTAGGAAAGGGCAGCGATGAGGACAATGCCTAATAGGGTGAGAATCGCGAAAATTCCCGATGT
Source organism: uncultured Mageeibacillus sp. (assembly GCA_964493375.1). GTDB lineage: Bacteria > Bacillota > Clostridia > Saccharofermentanales > DTU023 > UBA4923. The sequence continues at coordinate 3,103 of CAZBOM010000020.1, forward strand.
GTGAATAGAGTCTTTGAATACCACTTCTTCAACTAACGTCACTGGGTTGCCTTTGACGATCTTTCCATTTTGAAAGCCAATGAAGGCGATGAAAAGACCGATGGCCGCGCCAACAGCGTTCTTTAATGACAAGGGGATGGAGTTAAAGATCGCCTCGCGGACATTGGTCAGTGACAATGCCAAGAAGATAAGACCTTCGATGAAGACGGTGAATAACGCGAACTGCCACGAGTATCCCATCTTAAGAACAACGGTATACGCGAAGAAAGCATTAATGCCCATACCTGGTGCCAGTGCGAAGGGCAGATTGGCAAAGAATGCCATACAGACACACGCGACAGCCGATGCAATCGCTGTCGCAATCAACACGCCACCCGGATTCATTCCTGTTGCGCTTAGGATTTCCGGGTTGACCGCCAGAATGTACGCCATCGTCATAAATGTCGTCAAACCGGCGGCAAGCTCACCTTTCACGTTCACGCCGTGTTCTTTGAGCTTAAACCATTTTTCAAACATACAACAACCTCCTCTTTTTGGTTGGCTCCGATTCACGTCTCAAATAGTTCGGAGCAAATGTTAATAAATATACTTTATCACTGAATTGTGAACGATCGTTGAACACGTTTTATTTCAAATTCCCGAAAAGACCTATGAATAGGCGATCTTATGGTCATTCTCGGTTGTGACAATCGGTCTTTTTATTGACATGAACTAGGCATAAACCTATAATTACAAGGATGTTGTTTTTGAAATACTGACTCGTTGTTGATTTGATTTCCTTTGAAGACAGCCTGAACAACACACAATCAAAAGGAGTGTAGCGCCCATGTACAAAAAAGTTGATAGCAGTCTCGATTTTGTCCCTCGCGAACTTGAAATTCTCTCATTTTGGAAAGAGAACAAGATTTTCGAGAAATCGATGAAGATTAGAGAAGGCGCTCCTATTTATTCATTTTACGACGGTCCTCCGACCGCCAACGGTATGCCTCACGCAGGTCATGTGTTGACGCGCGCCATCAAGGATCTCATCCCTCGGTATCGCACGATGAAAGGGTATTATGTCCCGCGAAAAGCAGGGTGGGATACACACGGTTTGCCTGTTGAGCTTGAGGTCGAAAAACGACTCGGTCTCGATGGAAAAGAGCAGATTGAAGAATACGGCGTCGAAGATTTTATCAGCGAATGTAAAAAATCTGTTTGGAAATATAAGACGGAGTGGGAAGAGATGTCGGAGCGTGTCGGCTTCTGGGCTGACATGGAGAACCCTTACATCACGTACGACAACCATTACATTGAATCAGTTTGGTGGTCACTTCGTCAGATCTGGGATAAAGATCTCATTTACAAAGGGCACAAGGTCGTGCCGTATTGTCCACGTTGCGGGACGTCTCTCTCGAGCCATGAAGTCGCACAAGGTTATCGCGATATCACGGAGCGATCGATTTTCGTGCGCTTCCGTGATGCTGAGCAACCGAATACGTATTTTGCCGTCTGGACGACGACACCTTGGACATTGCCTTCGAACGTGGCTCTCTGTGTCAATGCGGATGAACATTACGTTCTCTGCGAAGTCGATCGTGAGGTGGACGGATCACCCGGAAACCCGCGCTACATTGTCGCCGAAGCGCTGTATAAAACAGTTTTTGGTGAAGAGGCGCGCGTTCTCGAACGGTATCTGGGCAGCGAGCTCGTCGGACGTTCCTATGAACCTCTCTATCCGTACGCACTTGAAACAGTAGAGCAATCCGGTAAGCGCGCTTACTTTGTCGTTTCAGATCCATATGTCACGCTGACAGAGGGCACGGGGATTGTGCATATCGCGCCTGCCTTTGGTGAAGACGACGCGAGAATCGGGCGAACGGAAGGATTGCCGCACGTTCAACTCGTCGGTGATGACGGAGCGATGACGGAAGAAGTGACAGGCTTAGCCGGCGTATTTGTCAAAGACGCTGATAATGAGCTCGTTGAGATTTTAAGAAGAGAGGGGCTCTTGCTCTCCGAAACCGAGACGGAGCATACTTATCCCTTCTGTTGGCGCTGCGATACACCACTTATCTATTACGCGCGCCATGCGTGGTTTATCGAAATGACGAAGTTGCGCGACAATCTGTTGGCGAACAATGAGAAGATTCACTGGATTCCGAGTCACATCGGGCCGGGGCGTTTCGGGAATTTCCTTGAGAATGTCGTCGATTGGTGTCTCTCGCGCGAACGCTATTGGGGGACACCGTTGCCGGTATGGGAATGCGGAGATTGCCATCATCGCCATATGGTCGGTTCAATCGCTGAAATGAAATCGATGTCACCTGACTGTCCTGACGAGATTGAACTTCATAAACCCATGATTGACAAAGTTCATCTCCATTGCCCCGAGTGCAATGGCACGATGACGCGCGTTCCGGAGGTCATCGATGGCTGGTACGACTCAGGGGCGATGCCCTTTGCGCAATACCACTATCCATTTGAGAACCAAGACTTAAGCGAAGAGCGCATGCCGGCTGATTTCATCTCGGAGGCGATCGATCAGACGCGCGGATGGTTTTACAGCTTACACGCGATCAGCACTTGTTTGTTTGATTCGGAAGCCTATGAGAACTGTATCGTCCTCGGTCACGTCCTCGATAAAGACGGGGTCAAAATGTCAAAACACCTCGGCAATGTCGTTGAGCCCGATGAGATTCTCTCACGTGAAGGCGCCGACGCCGTCCGTTGGATGTTCTATGCAGGTAGTCAACCCTGGTTGTCGGTGCGTTTCTCAGAAGCGGCCGTCAATGAGATGAAGCGCCGTTTCATGGGGACTTTCTGGAACACCTATGCTTTCTTTGTCCTTTATGCGAATATCGACGGATTTAAACGTCAAGCGTATAAGGATTTCCCCGTCGATGAACACAAGACAGTCATCGACCGCTGGATTGAGAGCCGTCTCCACTCGCTCGTTCGCGAAGTTGATACCAGGCTCGAAGCCTATGACATTACGACGGCCGCGAGAGCGCTCGAGGCATTTACGGATGATCTGTCGAACTGGTATGTTCGCCGTTCGCGCGAACGTTATTGGGGACCGGATCTCGATGCCGATAAGATTACCGCGTATATTGTGCTCCACGATGTGCTCGTGACAATGGCACACCTGATGGCTCCTTTTACACCGTTCATGGCAGAGAATGTTTACCAAAATCTTGTTGCCGGGCACCTTGAAGGCGCGCCCGAGAGCATTCATCTTTGCGACTTCCCTGTTGCGGACAAAGCGAGAATCGACAAGACACTCGAAAAGGATATGGAGCGTGTACTCGAAATCGTTTCGCTCGGAAGAGCTGCCAGAAACGCGGCACAACTGAAGATTCGCCAACCTCTCGCTGAGATGGTCGTCGTTGGTAGCGAACCGCTGTCAGACGAACTGACGGCTCTCGTGCTCGACGAGCTCAACATCAAGAGCATGCTCTGGGAGAACGATAACAGGCGCCTTGTCGATTTTACTTTCAAACCGCAACTTCGTACGTTAGGTCGTGTGATGGGTGCGAATCTACCGAAAGGACGTGCGCTCATTGAAGCGCTCCCCGGAAGAGCGTCCATGGATCTTCTCGAAAAGAACGGCAAGCTTGAACTCGATGTCGAAGGCACTGTCTATGAATTAACATTGGAAGACTTGCTCGTCGAAGAAGTACCTGCCGCGGGATACGCGGTCGAGAGTGCAGGGGCGGTTACTGTCGCCCTTAGCACAGCACTGACTGAAGAACTGATCGAGGAAGGTCTCATTCGCGAGATGGTCAGTAAAGTGCAGACGATGCGCCGTTCCAGTGATTTCCAAGTGACTGATCGCATTCATCTCTATGTGAAGCGCGATGATCTTGCCGATGTCGTTGACCGCCACGTCGACGAGATGATGGAAGAAGTGCTCGCAGAGCAGGTCATTTTCTTCGACGATATCTCAGAGTTGCCCGAAGGTGTCACCGCGCAAGACTGGGACATCAATGGACACGATATGACGCTGGCCGTCCGTGTACCGTAATTGGGATGGATTGATGACTACTTCGTGTAACACATTAGGTAATAAATAGATATTGTGAGCAAACGACAGTGGAGTAACGATAAACATGAGCGGGTTTTCTCATCAGGGAAAACCCGTTCTTATCGAGCGCTATCCTCGCTGACGCAGAGTGCTATCGTCATGGCGCTTTATCTCGCCTTGACGCTCACGACCTCTTTCATGAGTTTTCAAGTCGTACAACTTAGACTGGCCGAAGCGCTGACGGCGCTTCCGGCCCTGTTTCCCTCCGCCATACTCGGCGTTTTCGGCGGATGTCTTCTCTCGAATCTTCTAAATCCCTCACCACTCGGGATTCTCGACATAATCGCGGGGAGTGCCACAACTTTGGTAGCGGCTTGCGCGACTTGGCTCTTGGCAAAGCCGCTCAGGCGATCACTTGCTTCGCGGTTAAAGAATGAAGCATCGCATCATGTGTCTCTCGGAAAGCGCGAGGTAATTGTTCAAAAGATTGTCGCGCTCATACCGCCGGTGATTCTCAATGCGATCGTCGTTGGAACCTATTTACCTTTCTTGATTAGCGAGACCACACCGAGTGTTTGGCTTATACTGGGAACGATAGGATCAATTTTGCTATCACAGGCGATTGTCGTTTTTGGACTAGGCTTACCGCTCATCAGCTCGCTCGAACGGACGCCGTGGGCGAAGCGCATTTATTTAACAGACAAATGACACATTATTTCGATCAAAAACCTGATAGCGAGCACGAGTTCGGCAGATTTGAAGCGACTTGGGAGGGGATCACATTTCAGTTCACGACGGACCACGGTGTGTTTTCCAGGAAACGTCTCGACGACGGTACTGATCTTCTCGTCAACTCTGTATTGAAACACGAACCCGATGCAGCTCTTCAAATGCTTGATCTGGGGACGGGCGTCGGTGTCATGGCCATCGCTTTAGCAAAACTTCGCCCCTCATTTGCCGTCATGGGTAGCGACATTAACGAACGAGCCGTGTCTCTTGCGATAAAAAACGCGCGCCATAACAAAGTCGAGAACGTGCGATTTCTTCAAGCTGACGGTGTGCCTATCAGTAAAACGCTATCGCAAGCAAAAAGTCGCATCGACATGTCTGACGGAGAAACTGTACCGCAAACAAAGAGCCATACCAAAATGCTTAACGGAGAAGACCGGTCTCAAACAAAGAGCCGCACCGAGATAATGAAAGGCAGCCTTGGAAACTATCTAACTGGATTTGATTTGATCGTTTTAAACCCTCCCATCAGAACAGGGAAAGATACAGTCTACCGGCTTTTTCGTGAGGCGAGAGATCACTTGAATGCAAGCGGTCGACTCTACATTGTCATTCGTGTTAAACAAGGAGCCGCTTCTGCCATCAAGGAGTTGTCAAGCTACTTTGGAATGGTCGAAACGATCAATCGTGGTAAGGGGTACCATGTGATTAAGGCAACAGTATCGTAGCGTTTTGATGAAGGCTTAATCATTTTATGGCTGTTAAAAGGCGGGGAGAGCGTTTCATATATTTTCTAAAAAAAGTAAGTGTGTTGAATAGTACGAAGGAGAAAACAGTCGATGATATCAATCGCAGCTATTGGTCAAGATAGCCATCGTTTTATGACGGATGAAGAGAGTTTAAAGCAGGGAAAAGTCCTTCGCCTCGGTGGATTGACTATTTCAGATTGTCCTGCACTTGAGGGCAACAGCGATGCCGATGTTGTTCTCCATGCGTTGACAAATGCTATTTCAGGTCTAACCGGCGTCAGGATTCTCGGAGCTGTCGCCGATGAAATGGCCGAAAATGGCATGACCGATAGCCGAGCTTATGTTGAGCGCGCGATGGAAGAACTAGGCAACATGAGACTGACCCATCTGTCATTTTCGGTTGAAGCAAAAAGACCACACTTGGCGAAATGGATAGATTCTATGCGTGAGAGTATGGCGCGACTGACTGATCTTCCTGTTGATCGCATAGCCATCACCGCGACATCGGGAGAGGGCTTGACGGCTTTTGGACGAGGTGAAGGAATCGCTTGTTTCTGCATCGCTTCCGCCGTGATAACTGAATGATGAAAACAGTTTGATAGTTGTTCGCATTTACATTAATTGATTGATTGAATCACAGTGGATCATTATTAAAGGAAGCACGACCCGAAGAGTTCTCGCCAAGAAGCAAGGACTCTTTCCATTTCATCGATGGCACGCCAGAGTAGCCTTTGTTCATAGGGGTCATATTGCCCGTCAACCGCTTCAATATTAGCAGGTGCTTTCATGCCTCGATAAACATGTAGAAGAGCGTAAGCGGCGCGACCGAACTGCGGTGGATCAAGTTCTTTAATTCCCCATAGATAATCGCTTGCTTTGTTAAGGGCGACCGCTAGGGGGAGAGTTCCTATCAATATTTCTACATCCGTTAATTGACCCGTAACAGAATGAACGAGCAAAATAGGCGTTTTAAGCGATCTCTTGAATCGGCGTATTTCATGAAAGTGTCGCGCGCCTTCCGCTGTTTTGAATCGAAATGTCAATCCGCTCATCGCGAATAGCGCGGATACAAGAAGCATTACAAAGGCTAAAGGTGATGTCGTGTAGAAATACAAGCCGGCTGTTAGTGCCAGAAAGAGTAACGAAAGCATATAGTAAGCGAACTTAAAAATCTTAGTCCATCGAGGTTCAATCAATCCACTCTTGTTAAAATCGGCTTCAATTTGCTTTTTAAACCTTTGGGCAAGTTGCCGGAAATCATCTTGTCGAGCGGCAACACGTAATCTTTCGGGAGATAAGACATTGTCATATTCGGGTTTAGAAATGAAAAGCCATTGCAAAAGAAGTGTCTCATATGTTGTAAATTGAGAAAAATCATTTCGGTTCGGATTGTTCCAAATAAAGACTTCGTCGGTCCAAGAAATTTCACGGCGTGTGACGAGACTTAAGAGCGTCGCTAATAAAAGATTGGCATCTTTTGGGTTAAAACTCATTAATGACGCAATTTGAGCCGGCCTTGTTAAAGCTGTCCACAGGGCAAAATCAGGGCTCGTGCGACGTTTCCACATAGTCCAGAATACTTGAAATGATGCATAGCTAAGTAACCCCGCAACAGTCAAAATGATAATGATACGAGTAACTGATTCTCGAAGAGATTCAACCTGAGTGAGTCTGGCCGATAAAGAGCGCGCTTGGTTTAATGTCTCTTGAAGTGATAATGAATCTGACGCGGGGAGAATCAGTGGAAAGCACCTCTTGGGCGCGCTTATCGCAATTCCCATACCTTCCGTTTTAGTAAATGATTGATTATCGACATATGAAACGACATTCGGCGATGTCTTGTTTTCCGTTAGTGTATGATAAGCAATTGGAACGATCTCTGATAGGTCGATCGCGCAATCGTGGGGGAGCGAAATGGTCCATGAAAGCGTTTCAACCATCATGTTATTGGGGGCGACGCATAGCGGCCCAGCGATTAAGGCGCGGTTATCTTTTCCGATGACGCCACGCGTCCAAACATAGTCGAGACGAAAGATATAATCACCTAAAAACGATGTCATACTGAGATCGATTCGCAACCGATCTTTCAGTCTTACGGCTTTGTATGAAAAAGGTTGGGGACGCGTCTCGTCGTACGCGGGGACGCTAATAAAACGATCTTCTTCATTGTCTAAAACGTGGGCAATTTCAAAAGAATTGAGTTGTGTTTCACCTTCGATCGGAAAAACTAAAGGGAGTTGAAGCGATTTTTTTGATTTGCCAAAATGAAAATGGATTGTTTCAGATACTTGGACCGAACCATCTTGCGCGATGACCACATGCGACGTAGCATTTTTGATATAAGTAGCCGGTTTTTTTTCCGCGGCGTAAACATCGAATGCTGGCACAAAAAAGAAGGCGAGCAAAACGATGATGATCGCTATTTTTAGAGTTTTTTTAAATGGATGGCTACTTAAACGATGTCTCATTGAAACTGCTTGCCTCCAAAGAGAATTGCCTTACCAATATCGCAACATAACCGGCGTCACCTTTTTTAATAGTGACAAGTATAATCATTCTACCACCGTTTGACTGTCTACCAGAGTTCATTGTATACTACTTGAGAACTGTGAATCCGAATGGGTTACTCAGAGAACACTGCGAGGGGAGGGATCAGGTTGACGGAGATTCGCGTAAAAGATAATGAATCCCTGGACAGTGCGCTGAGACGTTTTAAGCGTTCCACCGCGCGTTCAGGCGTGCTCGCTGAAGTACGTAAGCGTGAGCATTACGAAAAACCGAGTGTTCGACGCAAGAAAAAAGCTGAAGCCGCCAGAAAGCGCAAACGCTAATATTTCATGGACGACACGAAAAGAGGTTCGTTGTTTTCAACGGACCTTTTTTAGATTAAAGAATTCACTAAAGATTAACGGAGTTTGAGGATGCGCGATAAGGCAAGACATCACATGCTTGAATGGTTGTCGCCTGCAGATTGGGCTGTCAGATATGATTCGCCTGATGTAAGTGGGCTCGATGTTTTGTCGCGCGTACTATATGCGCGTGGCCTTGACACACCGGAACGGCAAGAAGCCTTTCTTAACGTTTCTGAATTAGACATTCCCGATCCTTTTCTATTTCTCGATATGAAAAAAGCTTGCGAGATTATCTTGGCTGTCATGCAACTAGAGGCGCCCAATATCTTGGTCTTTGGTGACTATGATGCTGATGGACTTACATCGACCGCGCTGTTGGCGCGCTGGTTTAAGGCGCGAGGAGTTAACCCGAATCTTCTTATTCCCGATCGCTTTGATGATGGCTATGGTCTCTCTGTTGAGCTCGCGGAAGAAATTTTACTTCACCGACCTGATTTAGTGATCACGGTTGACACAGGGACATCATCACCGGAAGCGATTGATCTCCTGCTTGGCCAGGGTATCGATGTTGTTATTACAGATCATCATCTGCCTTATGAGGGTTTTGTCAGAGACCGTGTGCCGGTAATCAATCCGGCGATTTCTGATGAAACATATCCTTTTAAAGAGTTGAGTGGCTCAGGTGTCGCGTATCTCCTGACGGTAGCGATGGATCGATATTTGGGATCAGAGTCCACCATTCGGCCAATGTTGACGGTCATCGCCTCGATTGGGACGGTTGCCGATGTGATGCCTCTTGTCGATGTGAATCGCGCCATTGTTCGCGCTGGAATTTCGCATTTTGAGAAGTACGCTCCGGCAGGTTTGATCGCCCTTCAAGAACGAACGATAGGGCGGGAGAACGAGGGCATCAGCGCGCGTGACATTGCTTTTGCTGTCGCGCCTAGACTTAACGCGGCAGGGCGAATGGGCGATGTCCGTCTTGCGCTTGATCTGTTGCTCGAAGATGATCGCGCGAGAGTCTCGCTTATCGCGGACAAACTCGATGAACTCAACGAAGCTCGTCGAAAAGTCGAAAGTGACGTTTTCTCCGAAGCGTTCCATGATGTGATGAACAGGCAAGGAGACGCACCTTTAACTGTCGCCGTTGCTCGCGGTAAAGATTGGCACGGCGGCGTTCTCGGGATTGTCAGCTCAAGATTGGCTGAACGATTGCGTGTTCCTGCCATCACACTATCAGAGGAAGATGGCCTTCTCGCTGGGTCAGCGCGTACTTTTGGTAATATCAATCTGATTGAAGGCATCGCTCAAGCGGGACCGTATTTGGAAACATACGGCGGTCACATGGGAGCGGCGGGACTCTCGTTGAGACCGGAAAATTTTGAGCGATTCCGCGAATCCATGATTCAATTTATCGAATCCATTCCGAAAAGAAAACGCCTTGTG
>CAZBOM010000020.1:12894-16208 GCA_964493375.1 uncultured Mageeibacillus sp.
TTTCAAGCAGATATCTTATTGTCCGGCGAGCATATCGACTCACGACTTGTTGAGAGCTTTGAGACCTTGGAACCGACAGGAAGCGGGTTCGGACGTCCACTATTTTTAATTCCGAATATGCTTTTGGAAGGCATCCAACGTGTGGGGGACGGACGTCATCTGCGGTTAAAACTGCGATCCCAAGGTGAGCACAAACGATCATTCGACGCGATATTATTTCATCGTGGCGATGATGAGCCTTTTTATGCGATCGGCGATGAGATCGATTTGATGGCGACACCTGATTTTAATATCTGGCGTGATCGTCGAACGATTCAACTCCGTACGAAAGATATAAGACCTTCTTGCCAAACCTCAATCGATAACAATATTCAACACGTTCTCAAGGACGTGCTGCGTCGACTCCCTGATGAAAATTTATTGCCTACTCTCGAAGCTTATGGTGTGACTTTCATGGAGTCGAACGTGTTTGTTGCGCTTTGGCAATTGATCGCAGCTCTTGCGGGCGCGGAAAATCATCCCATTACATTTTTGCCGTCACGGTTGGCTTGGCTTCTCACTCATCGCTATAATATAGATGTCAGTGCACTCGGCTTATTATTGGCACTCGTCATTTTTGCCGAGGTGGAGCTGGGTGAATTCGCCGAAGATGAAGAAGGCGGTTATGTCTTCCATCCGCTTGACACCGGCGGAGAAAGAATGAAATTGACACGAGCACCTCTCTGGAAAAAACTCGTTGCGCAAGGAGTTTTGAAGCCATGAAGACTGAAGTTGTCTATACGCAAGAGCAGATGAATACCATTTGCCGAACAGATGACGAAATACTTCATCTCATTGAATTTTGGAAAAAATCGGCGCATCAACAAGACGCGTCTTTTTTGACTAAAGCGTATGAGCTTGCAAAAAAAGCGCACTGCACACAATTTCGAGCGACAGGTGACCCTTATATTATCCACCCTGTCGCCGCTATGAAAATACTCCTTGAGTTAGGCTTGGTGGACGAGCACACGTTGGCGGCCGCGCTTCTCCATGACACGGTTGAAGATACCGATATGACGCTTGAAGAGATTCGAGATGAAATGGGAGCGGAAGTTGCCGCTCTCGTTGACGGCGTGACGAAGTTGTCTCGTATTTCTTATTCATCGAGAGAGGAACTGCAAGCGCAGAATTTCCGCAAAATGTTTCTCGCGATGGCGAAGGACATTCGCGTTGTTCTCATTAAGCTGGCCGATCGTCTCCATAACATGCGCACGATGCAGCACAAAGAGCCCGATAAACAAATTTCGTCTGCTCGCGAGACGCTCGATATCTATGCGCCTCTCGCCGCCAGACTCGGTATTCATCGAATCAAGTGGGAACTAGAGGATCTAAGCCTTCGTTATCTCGATCCCGACTCGTATTACGAACTTGTCGGTATGTTATCGCAACGCCGATCAGATCGTGAAAGCTATCTTCAAGAAATCGTCACCGATCTGACGATGAAGGTGGCGGCTATGGGCATTCGCGCCGATATAGAAGGTCGTCCGAAGCATTTTTATAGTATCTATCGCAAAATGAAAGAACAAGTCAAGCAGCTCGATGAGATCTACGATTTGTTCGCGACGAGAATCATCGTCCCGACTGTCGGCGATTGTTATGCCGTGCTTGGTCTTGTTCACGAATTATACAAGCCCATCCCCGGGAGGTTTAAAGACTACATCGCTGTCCCCAAGACGAATGGCTATCAGTCGCTCCATACGACTGTCTTTGGAAGTCGCGGTATTCCTTTTGAAGTGCAGATCAGGAGCGAAGAGATGCACCGTACGGCGGAGTACGGTATCGCCGCGCACTGGCGATACAAAGAGGGCGCAGGCGATAGACGACAAGATAATTTCGAGGTCAGGCTGTCATGGTTGCGCCAATTGCTTGAGTGGCAAAGTGACATGAGCGACGCCGGAGAATATATGGACGCTCTTCGCGAAGGTCTGACCGCTGACGAAGTGTTCGTCTTTACACCGAAGGGGGAAGTGATCGGTTTGCCGATGGGCGCCGTTCCCGTCGATTTCGCTTACCACATTCACAGTGACATCGGAAATTCTATGTATGGGGCGAAGGTTAACGGTCGCATGGTCCCCCTGACATACAATCTTTCAAACGGTGACATTGTCGAGATATTGACATCCGATAAAGTGCGAGGTCCTTCACGCGATTGGCTGACAATTGTTAAGAGCAGCACGGCGAGAAGCAAGATTTCATCTTGGTTCAAACGTGAGCGCCGCGACGAAAACATTATTAGAGGTCGAGAGTTGCTTGAGCGCGAGATTCAAAAGACGGGATTTCACATGTCCGACCTTCTGAAAAAAGATTTTGTCGCGCCACTTTTGAAGCGCTATTCTCTCCACTCGCTCGATGATCTGCTCGCCGGAGTTGGCTATGGCGGGTTGCCGGCAGGACGAGTCGTGCCGAGACTTCGAGATGCTTATGTGTCGTCTTTACCGGAAGAAGAGAGAGTTCGACTCGGATATCGAGTGTCGAAAACGGGCCAAGTCATTCATAATCCGACAAATATACTCGTCAGCGAAGCGCTCATTCTCGACAAAGCCGGAAAAAAAGCGCCGCCTAAGAAGAAAAGGAAAGAGACAACTGAGATTCCCGTCAAAGTCAAAGGCTTGGAGAACGCGCTTCTAAAGATGTCGAAGTGTTGTAACCCTGTTCCCGGTGACGAGATTATCGGCTATGTGACGAGAGGCGTCGGCGTTGCCGTGCACCGTGTCGATTGCCCAAACATTCGCCATATCGTCGAATCGTTTGACCGGTCACCGGAAGATGCGGAACGCGCGTCGCGTCTCATCGATGTTTTATGGACGACAGAAGCCGAGAAATCACATCGGACCTATGCCGTTGATTTGCGCATTATCGCGCGTGATCGAACGAACCTGCTCGCCGAGATTTCTTCTGCTATCTCTGATGAACAAGTATCAGTTCAATCGGCTCAAATCTCTTCCGCTCGCGATATCAGCGCCAACTTGTTGCTCACCGTTGAAATTGAGAACCAAGAACAATACGACCGCCTCGTCGGTCGCGTCAAAGCGATTGAACAGCCATTCAATCGCACCCGCCTGGGTCAGGCGCTCGCGAAACAGCCAGACCGTTTTAGCATCGGGCACGCGATCCGACAGGCCCAGCACCAGGCCAATGTCATGATCAACCAGCTTATGAAGCTTGACCTGCTCTCCCAAGAGATGGTTCTCCTGATGAAGGCTTCACTTTCGGACAAGAGTCTGCGGCAGATCGAGATCCCGACCCGTGACCGGGTCCGGTCCGATCTTTTCCGG
>CAZBOM010000021.1:0-15684 GCA_964493375.1 uncultured Mageeibacillus sp.
AGACGCTAACAGATGTCGGCATTTCTCTTGTAAAGCCAGCCATCGAAACAGGCATGCCATGGTCTTCTAATATGTAGAGTTTATTTGTTGATAATTGATAGCGATACGACTCCATATCATGCGGGATGGACATTTTTGTATTCCCATAAATGTTGGCCGCTCTAAATGCCTCCGCCCAATAAGGGAAAAAGCTCATATCTTTCTCTTCCAACAGACGAAGGGTTCCAAATTGAGGTACGTTCGGGCTCACTTTTTGAAGCTCATAGATGCGCTGACTCATCTCTATTTTGAAAGTCAATCGCTTTCGTGACGCATATTCTTTGGTAAAATACTCTGCCAACGTTTTTTCGGTTATCACGCCCGGTATCTCATCGTCTTCCAGTCCATCTATCAGACAATTGACAGCCTTTTCGTCGATCACATTATCGGATGCATAAAGCGTCAAATTGAAAGGAGGGGTCATTAAAGCAGTCAGCAGGATGCTGTCTTCATGGGAAACCGTAGCCATGAACCAGTTAGAGGGCTCACGCCAACCTGTTTTATCTTTCCCCTCATGCCCCATGATGGTATTTCCAAGAGGAATTAAGTTCTGAGCTTCATGACGCATCATCACATCAAATGTGTCCTTATAAAACTCATGGACATCCTTATACCTTTTTAATTGCATGGCTCCGTATCCTCTTTTTTTGCTTGCGCCAATGATTGACGGCCGTTTATTTTCGTCTTCGTGCTCAAATGATTGGCGTTTATCTGTTATTCGCCACCTAGGAACCTGTTTCGCGCTCCAATGATTGACGGCCGTTTATTTTCGTCTTCGTGCTCAAATGATTGGCGTTTATCTATTATTCGCCACCTAAGAATCAGTTTCGTGCTCCAATGATTGGCATCTATCTATTTCCGCCCACTCTTCTCTTAGTATTCCGTAGCTAAGGCTGTCGTAGTAGATGCCATTCCAGTATCGAACTTTTCTTATGCGCGCTTCCTGTTGCATGCCTACCTTTTCGGCTGCTTTCATCATCCTGAAATTGCCACTCCATGTAACCAATCCAATATGCTCGAGTTCTTGGTATGTTTCAAATATTTCATCTAACCAAAGACGAATCGCTTGCGTTCCAATGCCACCACTCCAGTATTTTGGATCGTAAATCGTAATGCCGATGTCTAACCATCTCGTCTTTTTATCTTCCCAAAACATGGTAACCATGCCTACGGGTAACTCATCTGCGAGAATACATCGCCTTCTTTCATTCATAAAAAAATCGTATTCGGAGGACTGTTTAAAGGCTTCAAAGGTTTCAAACATTTGATAATCATCGTCAAAATACGGACCGTCCCATTGTTTCCATTCCGGGGCGGCTTCCTGAAAACCCTGTCTCCAAATTTCTTCTAGATAGTGTTCATTAAATGTCACTAATCTTATGGTGGCGTTTCTCATCTATGCAATCAATCCTTTCACAGACTGTCATTCCGGGGCCATTTTAACGCAAAGATTCGCAAGATCATCATTTCCGAATTGATCAACCGCCGGTACGCGGGGTCATCCGGCATCATCACGCGGTTAGGCGACGCGGAATCTGACTAACCGTCGGCACGCGGGTTCACCACTTTATACTGACGAGAAATCCCATCTTGAAAGATTCAAGACCCCAAATCGCTATCTTTGTTGTTAAGCTGTACCGCTTGTTTTTGCCGTCTTCTCCGAAAAATTTAACGCTTGAGACTTCACGAATTTTCGGCGACCACGCTTTGAGCGCTTGGAGATCATTGATGTAGAAATACATCTCGGAACCTTTGTTTCCGGCTTTGCGAACTTTGCGGTTCGATATCTTAATGGCTCTTTTCGATTGGGCGTCAAAAAAGATTTCACCGTGGTCAAAATGATCGGCGATGCGACGGACGAGGTCTCGCACTTCCTCTTCGTGGAAGTAGTAAAAAAGGCCGCCCGCGAGCACGAAGACGCTTCCGTCTTCTGTTTGAATATCATCAAACCATGTGTAGTCGAGCATGGATTTTGCGATGTCCGTCACACGATCCGCGGGAGGGATCATTGACTGACGAAAGGCGATGGAATCAGGTAAATCGACGTTATACCAGCGAATTGTTCCGTTGTCGACGCGGCTGAAAGTCGTATCGAGACCGGAACCGAGATTGACGACCGTTCCATGGGGATGTTCTTTGATGTACGCTTGACAGCGCTCATCAAGTCGTTTGGCACGAGCGAGGCAACACAGGCACGCGTATTCCGTGCCGTAGCTCTTGTCAATGAGAGAAAAATCGTAATCCATCCCATCGACGATTCGCTCAGCGTCAGCGTCGCGTAAGATCGTTGGATATAGCTTTCTCGCTTTTGCTCTTCCGTAAATCGCAAGAAGCATTGTTGCCTGAACCGTTTGTTCATTGATGTTGTTTTTGTTCTTCATATAGTATTTCCTTCTGATGGTTGTCATGGCAAACAATGGTATTTACTCTCCAATGTCAATTATCGCATTGAATGACCGATATCATTCAAAACATTTTCAAAAATTCAAAAGTGTTTCATCTGAGCTGTCATCTTAGCTCTTAACATTCCTTCTTCAACTTAAAGAAGATCACAAATGTTTCATCTGAGCTGTCAATCTTGGCTCTTAACATTCCTTCTTCAACCTAAAGTAAGGTCATCAGTGCTTCATCCGAGTGGTCCTATTGGCCTTTTTTAGCCACAAAAAACCGATAGCACGATGATGTTTTCACACTACCGGTTTTTTAACGAAATAAATTGTTAGAGTGAGTGCGCTGCGATGTCCGCAGACGCCTTGGTTACCACACTTGCTATCGTAGCAATCGTGTTGCTGCGATCATTACCGCGTTGCGATGCCCGCAGACGCCTTAGTTATCACACCGCGAGAACGCTCGTTTTACTGTCGCTGTTCATCGCGGACATGACGACTTCTCCGATGATCAGACGAACAACTTACGGTGCTTTAATCTCTTCGACTTTGACGTAAGTATATTGGGTGATGGGATTCCCGTCCTTGTCTTTATCCGAGAATGAGTTGGCAATGTATTACTGTTCAACCGCATTGTTTGGAATCGCAAAGATGATGCGACCTTGGAACACAACCCCCGTGCTGATGTTCTTGACTTTTTTAGAAATATCAACAGTCTTAAGACCGATGTGGGAATAGCCGTCGGCTGTATCCAAACCGCCATTTTCTGCTGCGATCGTGAAGTAGATATCCGGCGAGTAAATGGTATTGTCATCGCCGTATCCCGGGAAGTCTGACGCATAGACAACCTCATATTCGCAGAGCTTGAGCGTCGTGTTTTCGGGAATATTCGTGTCGACTTTGCGGAAATTGTCGTCGTCTTTGTTATATTCCTCGATTAAAGCCATTATCGCTTCTTTATCGTCGGATAGGTTGGTGATTCTATAACGGATTTTCCCCAGCACCATGTCATTGCCATTTCTCAAGGTGGAGACCCATTGCCCTATCCCCGCTGCGGTATCTTTTGTTTTGGCTTCAACGGTTTCAACGTTGTCGTCCTCAGTGTTTTCAGGCGCTGTTGTGTCTGGCTCCGTTGTGTCGGGCTCCGTTGTATCGGGCTCCGTTGTGTCGGGCTCCGTTTTGTCAGGCTCCGTCTTGGCTGGCGGTTCAGTTGATTGTTCCGGATCTGTGTCTGATCCAATAGGCATTGTTACACCCGGATCGAGAGTTCCTTCTGGGTCCGTTTTCTCCGTTTTTGCGTCACTCGGCGCCGTTTTGTCGCCATTATTCAGTTTGCGAGCACCACCACAACCGGTCATGGCGATCAGAAGTGCCATCACCAATGCAATCAGCAAAACAATATTCTTTTTGATTTTCATTTTTGTTGTATTCTCCTTAATCAGATAGATACTATCCAATCGAAGATTATAGCATTCCATTTTGGGATGACAAGGACTGGCGTGCTTTCGTCTCGTGAAAAAATCGTAAGAGCGCTATTTTGGTTCTTATCTCCAAATAGCTATCAAAGCGCTAACTAGATTCTCATTTTCAGAGAATTGTTGAAGTGCCTTTCGATTCTCATTTTTAGGAACTGTCAAAGCGCAGTATGATGCTCAATTTAAGAGAGCTATAAAATCGCTATATAGCTCTCATGTTAAGAGAATGGCCGAACGACTCTCTTTACTCCTATATTTGATTCATTGTTAAAGCACTATTTTGACTCCGTCGTTGTCTTTTGATTCTATGTCCACCAGTACCATTGAGCCATGCGTGCGTTTCGCTTCTCGAAGAATCTTTTTAATGGCAGGTATCGATTCAGAGCATCGCAAGTGTTTGCGAAGCGTTTTCTCCGGAATCATCCATAACGGCAAAACAATAGGAATCTTAAATGGCATATTTGAGCTTTTAAGAACGATTCGCATAGTGCCACCTACTCAACGTAGATCTCAACGAGGTCTCCGTCGGCTGATTCCGCTTCAATGAGCTTGCCAACCGCTCCCATACTCACCATCTGAAGCAGCTGATCTATATCAATGTTCATCTCATTTAACTTTGTGTTCCCAAACTGAATGCCGCTTTCGGAATCCATGAAGATTTTCACAAGCGAGAGAGGAAGATTGATTTTTACCTTGTCTCCATCGGAAGAGAGGGCTTGAAGGCGAAAGATCAATTTGTTCGTATCAACATCTTCTTTGATCGATACTTTCTCTTGATGCCCTTTCACCAAGTAGTCAAGGCTGACGCCGAAGAGATCACCCATTTCCATGAGCAACGTCAGATCAGGGAAGTTAATGTCTTTCTCCCATTTGCTGACAGCCTGTGATGAAACGCCTAAAGTAGACGCCAGTTCTTCCTGGGTCATCTGTCTCTTTTTTCTCTGTTCTGCAATACGTGTTCCGAGTGTCATAATAAAACTCCTTTGTTTTTGTTGTTCGTGTCTTTTTCTGAAAGACTCTACGTCCTAAGCATGAGAGATATCACGCCATCAGACCATGGACTAGGAGTTGATTCGCTCAACCTATTGTAGAGTTTAACCCAACATGTAGTTGAATTGGTGCCTTTTTGCAGGTAGAAATCTATTTTCCATTTTTGTTTTAGTTACAAAAGCAGGACGTATGCCGAACAAGCTTAAAATACGCTAAGATAGTTGAGTAGTTGGTCGAGAAGCGCCGATGATCAGTCACGTGCAAGTAAATGCGGATGCTAAGATGGTCGGAGTCGTTGGCGAACAACGCTGAACGAAAACTTATGAAGAAAATACGGTAAGCGTTAAGATGATTGAATCGCTGGTCGCCAACTCTAAACATTGACGCTTTGTGAAAACGTGATCAGAACACTAAGGCAATCAAGGCGGAGGCAAATAACGTTGTGCGATAACATAAAAAACATGGAAAACATAAAGATGAAAAAAAGAAACCGAAAACTCTTATGGCTCATGACGGTCGCTCTAAGCCTCTGTCTTCTGATGGCATTGACGGCCTGCGGTAGCAAAAGTGCCATTGTCGGCTCGTGGCGATTGGTCGAATCAGAGGACCCGACATACACCCCCGGAATCACTTTTGAGTTTAAGGAAAGCGGTCTCCTTAACTTGCACCCCGGGAATGCCCAGTTGAGCGATGAAGATAAAGAAATGTTCGCGAGCTTGCAGGAGCGTTTGGCGTTGAACTACCAAGCGAGCCCGAATGGAGATTTGCGTCTCACACTCGATAAGGTCGACGGAGGATCAGCCGTCCTACGCATGAAATACGCCATCGAAGGCGATACGCTGACGATTCGAGATGAGAACGATGTGAAGTTGACATTTAGAAAGCAACAGAGTTAAGTTTCCGCGTTAAGTTTCTGCCAGCATTGGTAACGCACTCGTCACTCTGATAGGAAAAGCAACAGAGTTAGGTTTCCGCGTTAAGTTTCTGCCAGCATTGGTAACGCACTCGTCTCTCTGATAGGAAAAACAACAGAGTTAAGTTTCCGCGTTAAGTTTCTGCAGCTGATCGCCTGAGCCTTATGAGCCATAACGAATCGTCAAATCAAGGGTTTTTTATCCTTGGACAGCTCGAGTAGCATTTCCCGTGTGTTTGGGAGCCCTTCCACACAGATTTTTTCCAAGAGAGCTTCTAGTGTTTTGCCAATTTCTTCACCTTGGTAGCCAAGTTTAACAAGATCGTGTCCATCAATTGCGAGATCGGCAAGATCTAAAAGTTGTCCCTGCCGTATCATATCGCGAGCGATCTGAAGGATCAGGTCTGCTTCACCTAGATTCCCATCGGCACACTCTTTCTCGTTACCTGCCAACTGGATGGCTCGGATATTGGCGACGCGAAGTTCCATTCCTTGGAAGAATATTTTTTCTCCATATTCACGAAGAGCACCCCAAACCGACCTTTGATTTGGTTCCAGGCTTTCATGCTGGAAACGAATGAGCATGCGTACTCGATCAATCGTGGCTCGATCGTATCGAAGGTTTTGTAAAACAAGGGATGCTTTTTCGGCAGAATGGTTTGCGTCCTTGTCAGCAAAGGCTCTTTCGGCAGATTGATTTGTGTCCTTTTCGATAGAGGTTCTTTCGGCAGGGTACATTGCGTCTTTTTCATTTGAGTCGTCTAAGCCCAAAACCTTCGAACAACTCTCGCTTTCGAAAAGATCTTTCCTATGTTCCGACTCGAGGACCATATCCTGAACATATCCGAGATCGAGCAGAAGGGCTGCAAGCCTGAGCGCGACATCTTCGCTGAGGAAGGAAATCCTCGCTATCGCAACATCAATGAGCGTGGTCGACGATCGCTCATTCGTCTTTGATTCGATGAAATGTTTATTCGCGAGCGTTGACAATTCCGGAATAATCACGGCCATGATATCAGCGAATTCTCTCAACACAGGCACGGCGTTGTCGCCAACGAGTAAGCGATTGAGCTCCACTTGTAGACGTTCGGGAGCAACTTCTCGCAACAAATTTTTGTGTTTATGCATGGCGTCGCTTGTTGTATTGTCGATGGAAAAACCTAATTCAGAGCTCAGCCTCATCCCTCTAAAAATGCGAAGCGCATCCTCAAAAAATCGTTTATCGGGATCGCCCACCGCTCTGATTATGTGTGCTGACAAATCTGCCTGGCCACCCCACGGATCGACAAGCCCGCGTTGTTTATTCCACGCGAGTGCATTGATCGTAAAATCGCGGCGCGCGAGATCTTCCTCAATCGTTTTTGTGAATCGGACTTCATCGGGGTGCCGATGATCAGAGTACGTACTGTCTTCGCGAAAGGTTGTCACTTCAATATGGCCATCGTCTGTCACAACGTTCACCGTCCCATGCCGCAGACCCGTTGGAATAACACTGTAGTTATCGAGGGTTTGGATAACTTCCTCGGGTGACGCGGATGTCGCAAGATCAACATCGAACGCCGGACATCCGAGAAACGTGTTCCGAAGAAAACCGCCGACCACAAAGCTCTCGAAACCGGCCTCAGCTAAGAGGCTCATCATATCTTGAGCCGCTTGCGGAATCGATATGTCTCGATCAGGTATCATCGATCGGAACCGGTCCTTTCGTTCATTGCCGTTAAGCTCATGTTAACAAAAAGGAAGGCTTAAGATCAGCTTTATTTTACTTGTGACGAAAAGTGCAGCTGCATTGAATCGAACTCTCCTATATGCTATCGCTCTAACGCAAAATAATTCTGCTCTAATCATTCTTCGCTCTACCGCCAAAAGAAGTTCTGCTCAAATTGTTCTTCGCTCTACCGCCAAAAGAAATTCTGCTCAAATTGTTCTTCGCTCTATCACCAAAAGAAGTTCTGCTCTAATTGTTTTTCGCTCTACCGCCAAAAGAAGTTCTGCTCTAATCGTTCTTCACTTTATCACCAAAAGAAGTTCTGCTCTAATTGTTCTTTGCTCTAACGCCAAAAGAAGTTATCCTTCATTGGTTCTTCGCGCGGTTAGCGACAAAGAGAGTTGCGCGCTCTGCCGATTTTCCTCCGGAGACTATTTGTTATCGCCAAAAGAAAATCCGCTCTAATAGTTCTTCGCTCTGTCACCAAAAGAAGCTATCCTTCATTGGTTCTTCGCACGGTTAGCGACGAAGAGTGCGGCGCGCTCTGCCGATTTTCCTCCGGTCGCAAGTTCTTTTTCGATAAAATCTTCGTGGCTTTCGAGAAACAGATCCATGTAGGATTTAGGGTTTTGTAGAAAACGAATGCTCTGGTCGGCTTGCGCTTCGCTGATCGCTCCTGATTCCACCGCGAGCGCAAAAAACGATTCGTCGGTCACGACGAGTGATGTGAGAGGAATGTTTGATTCGGCAAGTCGCCTGTCGCCCCCTTGGCCGCGATCGACGATGGCAAAAGCATGTGTCATCGTTGCGCCTAATTTTTCAACCGAGGGAATCCAATTTCTGAAAAAACTCGATGCCTCTGTGATCAAGTCCGCGACATGCAACCCTCTGAGACCGCGAAGCGGAAGACTTTCGGGATCTAGCCACCTGTCTTGACAAATAATTTGGCTCGATTCGTCACGCTGGTTTTTTCCTAAAACTTGAACCTTGTGATGATTGTTTACCTGAGCTTGGCTTTGTTCGGTGGCATCATACCAATAGCAACGACCATCTTTCAAAATGGTGAGATGCGGTTTATTCAATGCGTCTGCAATTGCCAGTGAAAAGAAAAGGTCGCGTCGCTCTCCACCCGAGACAAAGTCGATCTTATCGGCTAATGACTCAATGGCTTTGAGCGCGAGATTTATCACCGTGCAGTAGGCTCCTTCGCCCGTCGCTTGCTGTGATCGCACGATGGGCAACAGTTGCTCCGTCGATGTCTCCGGTTCTTCGAGTGCCTTCTCAATCTGAGAGAGAAACGCCTTAGCGCTTTTCTCATCGCCAAAGAGATAATGCGTGTTGATAAAAAACGGTCCGAATGTTCCGGAGGCATACCAATAGGGGCGATCCGGTGGCGCGATATCGAGCGCCTTTGTCTTGAGTAGCCACGTCATAAGTGAAGTCATCGTCATTTCCTGCCTAATCTATTGTATTCATTTTCTAAATCAGTCATTTACTGATGTAAGTTAGCAATATTCTGATCATTGTCCGCAGATACAGCGGATCACTATTTTTTCAAGTGTTTCATTCAACAAGGTCAAATCGTTCTATTTTATTTCTCCCAGAGTCGAAGTCGTCCGGTGTAATCAGCGAGACGTGTGTATCCGTGCCCCTTGGCGATCGCGGCCATTTTCTCAGGCAGTCTGAACAAGATGCCTGGATCGACGAGTGAGGCAGTCCCGACTTGAATAGCTGACGCGCCGCAAAGCATGAATTCGAGCGCGTCTGTCGCTGACGCGATGCCGCCGAGGCCGACAACCGGTATATCACAGTTATCGTAGACTTCTTTGACCATACGAAGTGCAATGGGCTTGACGGCAGGACCCGAAAGTCCACCTGTATTGTTTCGCAAAATGGGACGCTCCGTCGCCAAATCGACCGCGAGCCCTGTCAGTGTATTGATCAGAACGATGGCGTCGGCACCGGCTTGTTCGGCTACTTTGGCACACGGCGCGATATGCGTGACATTCGGTGTCAGTTTGACCCACAGCGGTTTGTTTGTCACGTCTCGACACGCTTGCACGACCTCTCGGATCAAGTGAGGCTCCGTACCGATCGCCATACAGCCCGCCGAAACATTGGGGCAAGATAAATTCAATTCGATTGCATCGACACCTGTGTCGTTTAACAAACGCGCCATCTCTACATAGTCGTTCGTTTCCTGACCGGCGATATTCGCAATAATCCGCGTGCCATATGTCAGCATTCTCGGCAATTCTTTTTCGAGAAAATAATGAATCCCCGGGTTCTGGAGCCCGACAGAATTGAGCATGCCTGATGCTGTTTCAGCGACACGCGGTGGAGGGTTTCCGGCTCGAGGGTGTAGCGTCAGCCCTTTCGTGCAAATCCCTCCCAGTTGCCCGAGATCGTAATACAGCAAAAGCTCCTCGCCGAATCCAAATGTCCCCGAAGCCGCTATCACAGGATTTTTAAATCGTGGTTGTTATTGTTTATATGAATCATGTGTCAATCTCCACTTCTCTCCCTTTACACGATGCCGGACATGCTCGACCAGGCGACGCGAGACGCCTTAAAGACGGGGCCTTCGTGGCAACACCGTTCGTAGGCGACCCCATTAGACTCATCGATGATGGGAATCGCGCAACCGAGACAAACACCGATTCCACAAGCCATGCGAGACTCAAGCGAGACATCGCAGGGTATCTTGTTGTCGGAGGCGATGGTCGCGACAGCTCGGAGCAACGGAATGGGGCCGCAAGTTATCAAATGGATGCTGGAATGCATGTTCGCATCGGTAGTGTTTTTGGCAAACACGCCTTCGCCAACCTCGCGCCTGCTAGAAATCTCTTGCGTCAACGCTGCCGCTGCGTGGCCGTGGAAATCTAAACCGCCCGTATCAGAGGAGAATACGCATCGGTGAGCCAGGTTTCTTAAACGCTCGAGTAACATCGCCTCTTGTTCCGACCGAAAGCCGCAGATGAGCGTGGTGGGGATAGCGAGACGCTTTGCCTCTTCGAGGACCATCACGAGAGGAAATATCCCAATACCACCACCCACGACGATCAGCTCCTTGATTTTTTCAAAAGAGAATCCATGTCCCAACGGCCCCATGACACTGACCATCTCTTTGATTTTCAGTCCGATGAGTTCGCGTGTCCCGATGCCAACGGCTCGAATACCGAGTTCAACCGTTCCTTGCTCGCGATCGACCGACATGATGCTGATCGGTCTTCTCAAAAACTGACTCGTGCTCAACTGAACGAACTGCCCGGGTTCCGCTGCTTTTGCGATAGTTGGAGCGTCGAGTGTGATGATCGCCGTCTGAGCGTCCAACTTGTTGTTAGCGATGATCGGCACCTCATGGAGAAGTTCTTTTTTACTCATCTTTGATCTATCCATTTCTCAATTATCGGTTTGCGAGTGCTACGCGCAGCGCTTCTCGCATCTCGAGTGCTTCTTTTTTGCAAGCTTCCGCAAACTGATCTTCCGGCATATTGTGTTTTTTCCAGGCGAGCATCAGTGAGCGAGCGGCGTTCACGATGGCGCCTTTGCCCGATTCCGAAAAGCCGGCGACGGCCCCGTCTGCTTTTCCGCCTTGCGCGCCGTACCCGGGGACGAGAAAGAAGGTCTGTGGTAAACGCTTCCGGATTGCTCGCGCTTCTTCCGGCCAAGTCGCTCCGACCACCGCCCCGATACTTGAAAAACCTGAGGCGCCGATGAGCGGCTCACCCCACGCTTTAATCAAATCGGCCATCGCTTCATAAACGAGTCGACCATCAGCCAACTTGAGATCTTGCAAGTCGCCCGCCGACGGATTCGATGTTCTGCACAGTACGAAAATCCCGCGCCCGCCGACATCGCATGCGTCGATAAAAGGTTGGATTCCATCAATGCCAAGATATCCGTTGACCGTCAAGGCATCGGCATTGAACCCTCGAGCTTCTCGCAAGCTCTTTCGACTCACCGACAATGCTTGCAGTTTTTGATCCGCGTGGAATCCACCATTCTCATCTGCTTTCATTTCACCTGCCAAAAAAGCTCTCGCATAGGCGTCAGCCGTTGAGCCGATATCGTTGCGCTTGGCGTCGACAATGACAATCATCTTCTTATCGCGCGCATAGTTGACGACATCGTGGAAAGCGAGAATTCCTTCGGGTCCGTATTGCTCGAAGTAAGCGATCTGAGGTTTGACGGCCGGAATGATTCCGTCAACGGCATCAATCAAGGCGCAACAATACGCGGCAAGCAACTCTCTTACGAGACCTGCGCCTTCGCCACGCTCTTTCTTAATCTTCGCTGCGAGAGATTCCGGGATATACGAAAGAACGGGATCGAGTCCAAGACAGCTTGGATTCCCCAGTTCATCAATACGTGTTTGAAGTCGGTCAGCAAAATTCATTTTTACCTCACTCGTTTTTTGTTGAATGTTTTTTCTTTTTTCCATCGTTGCTAGGTCACCTTCAGCGATTTGTTGAATACTATTTCATTTTTTCCATCGTTGTTTGGTCACCTTTTGTGAAGCTGTTATCCTTTTCACGTCATCGGCATGGGTTGCCAATTCTCTATGACACGAAATGACCACGTTCGATGACTTTGACACGAAATGACCGCGTTCGATGACTTTGACACGAAATGACCATGTTCGATGACTCTGACACCCGCACTTCGTGTATTAAATCACGCGACATGGCATAAACCGTTTCGATTACTCTTCTCTCCATGTCGTGTGCCCCGCCATCATGGTCAAGACGGGGAAACCGTATAGAGCGATTCCGTCAAATGGCGTGTTTCGCGCCTTCGACAGTGACTGCGAGACGTCGTAGATTTTCTCTTTTTCGAGATCAACAAGTGTCAGGTCTGCCGGTTCGCCTATCGCAAGTTTTGGCGTCGATCGTCTGAAAAGCTTGGCCGGTGCTTCTGTCATTTTCGAGATGGCGTCCTTAAGGGTGAGCTTCCCTGTTCTCACAAGTTTTGTGTAAACGAGCGGGAAGCACGTTTCGAGTCCAATCATCCCATTGTTCGCGAGCGAGAATTCACAGTCTTTCTCGTCTTCGTGGTGTGGCGCGTGGTCAGTGACGATCATGTCGAGAGTACCGTCGCAAAGCCCTTCTATGATGGCGAGGCGATCACGCTCTTCGCGAAGGGGCGGATTGATTTTTGCCAGCGTGTTAAAACCGCGCACGGCTTCTTCTGTCAGAGTGAAGTACTGCGGGCATGTTTCAGCTGTCACTTTGACACCTCGCGACTTCGCTTGGCGGACGATTTCGACACCGCCGGCGGTGCTGACGTGGGCAATATGTATGGGGAGGCCTGTATATTCGGCAATCCTAATGTCGCGGTCGATATGCACATCTTCAGCAATGGAGGGAATTCCGCGAAGACCCATTTCGGTCGAAACGATCCCTTCATTGATGACACCGTCATTCGCGAGCGAAAGATCTTCGCAGTGCGAGATGATCACGCGGTCGAAATACGACGCGTACTCGATGGCATTCTTGACGATACCGGCTGAGTCAACGGGTCTCCCATCGTCTGAGAAAGCGACGGCTCCGGCTTCAGCCATGAGTCCCATCTCCGCGAGCTCCTCGCCTTTTTGTCCTTTTGTGACAGCGCCAATCGGGAGAACGCGGCAGAATCCGGCGAGCTCTCCTTTTTCGATCATGTAGCGAATAATGGGCGCGGAATCCGCGACAGGCTTCGTGTTCGGCATAGCGGCGACAGCGGTAAAGCCACCTCTCGCGGCCGCCCGCGTTCCGGACACGATGTCCTCGCGGTACTCAAAACCCGGATCTCGCAGATGCGTGTGCGCGTCGATTAGACCCGGGAGCGCCGTAAGCCCTCTGCCATCGATGATCTGCTCCGGCTCATCGGAAAGCTGTTCGACGAATACTCCGTCTTCAATCGTGAGATCGCAGATCTCGCCCGTCAGAGCGTTCGTCACTTGTTGGATCAAGATTCTTTTGTATGTAGGGTATTGATTATTCATTCGGTTTTCTCCGTTTTATAGGGTTGCCGGAACGTTTTTTCTCGCGTTCAGCAGGAAGAGGATGGCCATTCTGACAGCCACACCGTTGGCGACTTGTTCATGGATGACTGAGCGATCATGCTCGTGGATGTGACTTGGCATTTCGATGCCGCGGTTGCACGGCCCGGGGTGCATGATGATGGCGTCTTTCTTTGCGCGAAGAAGGCACTCGTCATCGATACCGAAGAATTTCGCGTACTCATTAATGGAAGGGAAAAGGACGCTTCGTTCGCGCTCGAACTGAACGCGAAGCCCCATGATGACATCGGCATCTTCGCAAGCTTTTCTGACATCGTGATAAACATTGCAGGGCATGCGTTCGAGAAAACGAGGGATGAGTGTCGGCGGTCCGGCGACTCTGACTTCAGCGCCCATCTTCGAAAGACCCCAGACGTTTGAGCGCATGACGCGGCTGTGCATCGCGTCGCCGGCGATGACGACTTTGAGATCTCTGAGACGACCTTTGTATTCGAGCATCGTCATCATATCGAGAAGCGCTTGAGTCGGGTGTTCGTTCATGCCGTCTCCGGCATTGATCACCGACGCGGAAATTCTCTCTGACAAATAGCGCGGGGCACCTGATTCGGGATGTCTGACGACGAGAATGTCGGTCGCCATCATTTCAAGTGTCTTGGCCATGTCGTATAGGTTTTCACCTTTATTAATGCTTGATCCTGATTTGGAAATGTTCGACGAAGTCGCGCCAAGGAACTTGCCTGCCGACTCGAAAGAGAGTCGCGTGCGCGTTGAGTTTTCCGCGAAGAAGTGAATAATCGCTTTCCCTTGTAAGTGAGCCGTCTTTTTCGTTTGGACGGACAAGATTTGTTTCATGACAAAAGCTGTATCGAGTATCAACTGGATTTCTTCCGCGGAAAGCTCTTGGATGCCGAGCAAATCCTTTGACCGGAGATGACGGACGCCAACTTCCAGCGTCCTGTTGAGCCCTCTTTCTTCATTCGGGAGCGGTTGAATCTTGGCCATTATCGTTCACCTTCTTCCTTTTCGAAAAGTGATACACGGTCGACGCCATCAAATTCCACAACTTCGACGCTGATGACTTCGAAGCGCGAGGTCGGTACGTTCTTGCCGACGTAGTCCGGACGAATAGGTAGTTCGCGGTGCCCACGGTCGACCATGACGGCGAACTGAACAGAGCTTGGTCGCCCCATGTCGAAGAGCGCGTCAATCGCGGCCCGGCATGTCCGCCCAGTGTAAAGTACGTCGTCGACTAGAACGATGTGTTTTCCGTTGATGTCAAAAGGGATGTTTGTGCTGTGAACGACGGGATGCTCATCGAGTAATGACAAATCGTCGCGGTAGAACGTGATATCGAGCTCTCCCTCACGAGGCCGCTCACCCTCAAAACTCTCAATCTTGTCCGCCAGCCTCTTGGCGATCGGTACGCCACGTCGCTGAATCCCAACGAGCGCGACATCTTGAACGCCTTTGTTTTTCTCCGTAATTTCGTGTGCGATTCGTGTCAGAGCGCGATCCATCGCCTCTGCATCCATCAAGTTTGCTTTGATTTTCATGTCTCTTTCTCCTAAAGGGCTAAAAAAAGCCCTCTGTCCGGAGAACAGAAGGTTGCACAAAGATGCGGCACGCGCCGTCAATGATGATCACCTTCCAGCCTCACAGGACTGCCTTAAAGGTTTGTTTTTCGAAAATGATTATAACTGCTCAACCGCATCCGCGCAAGAGGTGTTTTGAATACCCTCCATTTCAACGGCATTTATTTATGTGGCGATGATTCAGCTTGCAACGGCACTTAATTATGTGGCGTCGATTCAATTTTCAACGGCTTTTGATTATGGGGCGACGATTCAATTTTCAACGGCACTTGATTTTGGGGCGATGATCCAACTTGCAACGGCTTTTGATTATTGGGCGACGGGGACAACGAAAAGCCAATTTTTCAACTTGTACAAAATGGTTCTTGGATAGCTGCGAATTCTGGCCAGTCCTACACGATCTATGGCCATTATTTCAGTTTGTACAAAATGATTTTTGGATAAGTGGCATTTCTTGCCAGATTTAGGCAAATGCTGGTCAATATTTCAACCTGTCCAAAATAAATTTGGATAAGTTGCAATTCTGACCAAGATCGAGGCAAAAGTGGCCATTTCTACAGCTTGTACAAAAACAGT
>CAZBOM010000022.1:0-7866 GCA_964493375.1 uncultured Mageeibacillus sp.
CGAGAAATAGTCTTCTATTCTTTTCAAGCTTATTCTATTCCTGATTCGTTTCCGGAGTTTCAAAATCATTGTTTCAATTATCACTGTCGCCATCTGACCGTGGTGGTCACTATGATAAACTAATCATAGATAAAATCACTTCATTCGGAGGGAGATCATTATGGCTATTTCACGTGCTCAAACTGTCTATGAAAGCTGGCTCGCGAACCCATCGCTCGACGCGAATACGCTGGCGGAACTCGTCGCTATTGCTGATGATACAATCGAAATTGAAGACCGCTTTTACCAAGATCTTCAGTTCGGAACGGCCGGTTTGCGCGGTGTAATGGGGGCCGGCACAAACCGAATGAATCGCTACACGGTGGCGCGTGCGGCAGAAGGATTTGCGCTTCATCTGAAGTCACTCGGTCAGGAGGCATGCGAACGCGGCATTGCGATTTCGTATGACTCACGCAACCGATCGCGCGAATTCGCGGAACTCTCCGCCGCTGTCTTTATTACAAACGGACTGCGCGTCTACTTCTCAGACGAGCTTCGACCGGTTCCGTTGCTCTCATTCGCCATAAGGCACCACCACTGTGTGGGGGGCATTATGATGACAGCCAGTCACAATCCCAAGAAATATAACGGTTTTAAAGCTTACGGCGCGGATGGAGCGCAGTTAGGCCCGGAAGACGCCGACCATGTCGCTGAAGTCATGGCGGGTGTGACTGATTTGACGGGTGTACTTGATAAAACGCTATCTTTTGAAGAAGCGAGTCAATCGCCCCTGTTCCATTCGATGGGAACTGATCTCGATGAACAGTACGACGCCATGTTGCTCGCGTTGACGCTCAACGGTGATTTAGTGCGAAAACATCACGATCTCCCTATTGTCTACTCACCACTCAACGGGACGGGGAACAAACCGGTGCGCCGCATTCTCAAAAAACATGGATTTACCAATGTTCAAGTCGTTCCGGAACAAGAATGGCCGGATGGCAATTTCCCGACGACGCCGACGCCGAATCCTGAATTGGCAGAGACGCTTGAACTGGCGATCGCTCAGGCAAAACGGACAGGTGCCGCTCTCGTATTGGCGACAGATCCCGACGCTGATCGTGTCGGTGTCGCGATCAGGGCAAAGGACGGTGATTTTGTACTTCTCTCGGGGAACGAAATCGGCTTGTTGTTGATGGACTATATTCTCGGAACGAAAGCAGAGCGCGGAGAGCTTGCCGATAAATCTTTCTGCGTCTCCACGGTTGTCTCCTCGCGATTGACTGAAGCGATCTCCGAACACTACGGCACCGACTTGTACTTGTCGCTGACCGGTTTTAAGCATATTGCGCATGAAATTCACAAATACGGAGACCTCGCCGGCGGTTCGTTCGAGTTCGGCTATGAAGAGAGCTTTGGCTATCTTGTGGGAAGGGCAGTCCGCGATAAAGACGCCGTCGTCAGTTGTCTTATGATTGCTGAGATGGCGGCTGTCAGTGCTGACCTCGGCGAAACGATCGCCGATCGCGTTGAGAAAATGTACTGCAAGTACGGCTTCGCCGCTGAGAATACGATTTCAATCTATCGTGAAGGCAAAGTAGGACTCGAAAAAATTGCCCATGCGATGTCGGATTTGCGCGCGAATCCTGTCGCCGGATTTGAGACACTCGGCATCAAAACCCTTTCCGATTTCCAACAAGGAACGATCTTGAATCTTCAATCCGGAGAGAAAGAGTCTCTCGATTTCCCGACGAGCAATGTGCTTCTTTATCAACTCGACGGCCATGACTTTATGTGCGTCAGGCCTTCCGGAACTGAACCAAAGATTAAAGTGTATTTCGGCTGTTACGGAGAGGACCGTGATTCGACGCATCACCGGCAGAAAGAATATGAGAATATCGTCCTTGATCGCGTGAATCGTTTATTAGAAGATTAACCGCCTATGGCCTTTACACATTTACACCTTCACACTGAATACAGTCTCCTCGACGGCGCGAACCGAATTAAGGAGCTACCTCTGCGCCTAAAGGAGATGGGGATGAATGCGTGCGCGATCACCGATCACGGCGTCATGTACGGCATTCTCGATTTCTACAGAACCATGAAAGCGAACGATATCCACCCCATCATCGGGTGTGAGGTGTATGTCGCGCCACGCAGCCACACGGAGAAAGAGGGAGCGGTCGATCGCGAGCCGTCGCATCTTATTCTTCTCGCGGAGAATAATGAGGGTTACCACAATCTCATCAAACTTGTATCGACCGGTTTTGTCGATGGTTTTTATTATCGACCACGCGTCGATAAGGATCTGTTGAGAGAGTACCACCATGGGTTGATCGCGCTATCGGCTTGCCTGTCGGGAGAGGTGCCTCGCCTTATTCTTGAAGGACAACGAGAGAAGGCCATCGAAGTGGCATTGGAGCATCGAGATCTTTTTGGCGCGGACAACTATTTCCTGGAAATCCAAGCGAACGGCATGCCTGAGCAAGCGATTGTCAATCAAGAGTTGATCAAAATGAGTCGCGAAACAGGGATACCGCTCGTCGCGACAAACGATTGTCACTATTTAAATAAAGAGGACGCGTTCGCGCATGAAGTGCTTCTCTGTATGCAGACGGGGAAAACGCTGAATTCACCTGATCGCATGAAAATGGATACCGACACACTCTATGTCCGTTCACCGGAAGAGATGGCGGAGATATTCGAAGCTGTTCCTGAAGCGCTGACCAACACGTCTTTGATTGCCGACCGATGCCAAGTGGAACTCGAGTTTGGCAATCTTTCCTTGCCTCACTTTGAAACGGCTGCCGGTGAGACAGCTGTGGAGATGCTACGTCGTCTTTGTTTCGAAGGGCTCGAACGCCGTATGGCTCTTCGCAAAACAGGCATCGAGCGCGAAAGGTATGTCGCGAGAATCGACCATGAGCTCGAAGTCATCAACAACATGGGTTATACCGACTACTACTTGATCGTTTGGGATTTCATTCGATACGCGAGAGAGCAAGGCATTATGGTAGGACCGGGGCGTGGTTCCGGAGCGGCGTCGCTCGTCGCGTATACACTCTTTATCACTGATGTCGACCCGCTAAAATACGACTTGTTGTTTGAGCGATTCTTGAACAAAGAGCGCGTCAGCATGCCGGACTTTGACGTCGATTTCTGTTATGAGCGACGCGGTGAGGTGATCGATTATGTCACGAGAAAATACGGAGCCGATCACGTCTGCCAAGTGATCACGTTCGGAACATTAGCCGCTCGAGCCGTTATCCGAGATGTCGGACGCGCGCTTGATCTCTCATATGCCGATACGGATCGCATCGCTAAAATGGTTCCGAACCAGCTTAAAATGACGATTGATAAAGCGCTCGATCTCAATCCCGATTTGAAAAAGTTATATGACGAGGATCTGACGACAAAACGCGTCATCGATCTCGCGAAGCGCTTTGAAGGCATGCCTCGACACGCGTCGACACATGCGGCCGGTGTCATTATCGCCGGTCAACCTGTCTGTGAATTGGCGCCCTTAGCACGTAACGATGAATCGGTCGTCGTCCAATTCACGAAAGATGATATCGAGGATGTCGGTCTATTGAAATTCGATTTTCTCGGCCTTCGCACGTTGACTGTTTTGCAGGAGACATCGCGACTTGTCAAAGAGAAGACGGGGACGGGAATCGACTTCGATTCGATGACTTACGACGATCCGAATGTCTTCGACATGATTAGTCGTGGAGATACAGACGCTGTCTTCCAACTTGAAAGCGGTGGCATGACGCAATTTATGCGTGATTTGAAACCGGAGACATTCGAAGATATCATCGCCGGCATCTCGCTTTTCCGACCGGGGCCGATGGATCAGATTCCTCGGTACGTCGAGGCTCGCCATGACCCCAGAAAAATAAAATATGACACTCCGCTCTTAAAGCCGATTCTCGAGGTGACTTATGGCGTTATGGTCTATCAAGAGCAGGTGATGCGGACGGTTCGTTCCGTCGCCGGTTTTTCCATGGGACAAGCTGACAATGTGCGCCGCGCGATGGGAAAGAAAAATGAGAAGCTCCTCCAGAGTTTGCGGACTTTGTTTATTGAGGGAGGTGTCGACGAGAAAGGGGCAAAAGTTCCCGGCGCTCTCGCGAATGGTGTGCCTCGCAAAGTAGCCAACAAGCTGTTCGAGGATATTCGAGCGTTTGCCGGCTACGCATTCAATAAGGCGCACGCGGCGCCCTATGCCGCTGTCGCTTACAGCACGGCGTGGTGCAAGCACTATTACCCCGTTGAATTTATGGCGGCTATCTTAAATTCGTACCTCGGTGACTTAGAAAAAGCGAGTCGGTATGTCGGCTCAGCTGAAGCGATGGGAATCAAGGTCTTGCCTCCTGATATCAATAAAAGTGTCGCGCGATTCGCGCCTGAAGGTGACGCGATTCGCTTCGGGCTCGGAGCCGTAAAGAATGTCGGGCGTGAAGCCATTGAAGCCCTCGTATCGGAAAGAAAGGCGAACGGTCCTTTTAATTCATACGGTGAGTTTTTGAGACGAATGTGCGATACGGCGATGAATAAAAAAATGATGGAGAGTCTCGTTCGTTCTTCTGCTTTCGATCATTTCGGTATTACGCGATCGAAAATGATCGCGGTCATCGAGCCTTTTAGTGACAGTATTCACGCGGCAAAGAAAAATACGATGGAAGGCCAAGTGTCATTTTTTGAGATCGCGACAGATGAGTCGTTCTCACAACCGGATGAACCGGATTATCCGGATGTGCCTGATTTCCCGCTCCTTGAGCGACTTGCGATGGAGAAGGAAATGACGGGGCTCTATGTGACCGGGCATCCGCTTAGTTCTTATCAAGCGGCTTTAGAAGCACTGCCTCTCGTTTGTAGTGATGAGCTGAGACCTGATGAGGATATCGATGTCAATAACACGGACATCGGCGAAGGACGAAAACGAACACCATTGAGACTCGCGGATCGAGATCAGTTAATCATGGCCGGCCTTGTCGCCAGACATCGCAGCTTGTTTACAAAGAAAAATGAACGGATGGCTTTTGTCGGATTAGAAGATGATGGCGGTATTTTTGAAGTCGTCGTCTTCCCTAAAGTCTACGAGAAATATCATCATTTACTCGACGATTACAGCGTGCTCATTGTCGCGGGAACGCTTGATCTTCGCGATGAGGAGCCGAAGCTTCTCGCGGAAGTTATCGCACCGCTTACGAGTGATATGCATGAGTTGCCGGAAGAGTTTACAAAGGCAGGCTACACTGAGCGACACAGCCGAGGTAAAGCGAAAGGTAACGGGAACGGACGTCAACGGTTTGGAAACCGTTCAGGGCAAACGCGTCAAAATGGAGAGCGCCGACCCAAGCGTGCCCATTCAGGTGACCGTCAAACGGTGGCATCGAATGATGTCCCTCCGCCTGCATATGAGCTACCCGACAGGACGATGGCTACGGAGGAAACTGCGAAAAAAACAGCGTTTCGACCGAGCCGGATTGTGATTAAAATCTCATCCAATCAAAATAGTGATGTGAACGCCATTCGCTCTGCCATTTCGTATTTCGCAGGAGACATTCCGGTGCGCCTTTATGACGAGAGCACGGAGCGTCTGTTGCCGGCCGATCCCGAGCTTCGAGTTGAGTGGACACATGAAGTATCGATGATGTTGATGAAGAGATTTGGAGCAGATAATTTCGGCTTGATTTAGAGTCGCATGATCGTGATATATTATGTAGAAGCCGTTTGTATTTTGTTTTATCGAATTGAGAAAAAAGCAGACGATGAAAGAACGAAAATCGAAAGTGGGATAACTGAATGAAGCCATCGAACGAATTAAAGCTCGATCAAAAAAGTGTTTCGGAAACAGACACTATCCCTTCACATGTTAATGAGAATAACCTAAGCAAAATGAATAATGATCAGAACTTGGATAACAACACAGGTCATATGAGCGACGAAGAATTGAAAGTTGTAGATCAACCGCCGGCGTCCTCTTCAACGAACGGGCAACAGCATGCCCCTTCACCGGTAAGCGTTCGTTTTGTGTTCAACATTCCCAATATCCTAACGATCATAAGATTGCTAGCCGTTGTACCGTTGGCGATCCTTATCTCTTACTGGCCGGAAAAAAGACATGTCACGGTTATCTTGTTTGCGGCCATTTGGACGACAGATTTTCTGGACGGGTTCATTGCGCGTCAATTCAATATGATGACGGAATTTGGAAAACTATTCGATCCTTTCGTTGACAAAGTTTTTCAAGTCGTGACGATTGTCATGTTGTTTTACGTGGGACTTGTTCCTCTTTGGGTCCCTCTCTTTTATGTCTTGCGTGAAACAGTGATGCTATTCGGGAGTACCTTATTACTAGCGAAACATCATGTGGTTGTGTACTCAGATAAACTTGGCAAAATATCGACTTTTCTGTTTGTCATAGCCGTGGGTATCTTATACCTTTTCCCGACTGAAAAAGAGTGGGTCAGGAATGTCGTTTTCATTCCGCCGATCATTATGTCGCTTGCAGCCACCATTCACTACGCGGCGACACAGATATTTTCGATGCGTTCAATGAACTGCTCTGATCGACATAAGTAATAATGATCAAGAAGACTCTCGAAAAACTCGAATACGACGCGATTATCAGCTTGTTATCCTCGCGAGCGATGACTTCTATCGGTCGTGTGCTCTGTGGAGAGCTTCACCCCGCGCCAACGCTACAAGATTCGATTGACAGGCTTAAAGAGACGGAAGATGCCGTCGAGCGTTTACTGAAATGGGGAGATTTACCGTTCGGCGGAATAGACGATATCCGCCCTTCAGTGAGACAAGCTGTCGCTGAAGCGACACTATCTTGTGGTGATTTTCTCAAAATAGCCTCTTTTTTGCGCGCCGTCGATCGGATGCTCGCTGCCGTGTCGACACATCGTGATGAAGCGGAAGCAGCGCTCGATTCATCGTTACACGAGAAAGCGAGACAACTCGAACCATTGCCCGGCTTCCTTCGCAGGTTGGAGCAATCTATCGCAGGCGAAGACGAGCTTTTTGACCACGCAAGTGAAAATTTGTACAAAATTAGGCGAAGGCTCCGTGACGCACAAGACGCCGTTAAAAGAGAACTCGATAAAGTATTGTCTAAACAAGCGAGCGCTCTACAAGAAAATATTATTACGATGCGTGGCGGTCGCTATGTGGTGCCCGTTCGATCGGACCGAAGAGCTTCTGTTCCCGGACTTGTACACGATACATCGTCAAGTGGCAATACGTTCTTTATTGAGCCCATGGCTGTTGTCGATCTCAACAACAAGGTTCGCGAATTGGAAGCGGCGGAACAGCATGAAGTCTTGGCGATTCTAAAAGAACTGTCAAGTATTGTCGCAACGCAGTCAGAAGCGCTTCTTACAAATACGACCATATTGGCGGAGCTCGATTTTGCGATGGCAAAAGCTCGTATGGCACTCGACATGGATGCTATTGGTCCTTCGATCAACGATCGCGGTGTCATCGTTTTGCGAAAAGCGAGACATCCGCTCATCGCAAAAAATCGCGTCGTCCCCATTGATTTTGAGCTTGGGCGAACTTTCAAGACGCTTGTTATCACCGGCCCCAACACGGGTGGAAAAACAGTGACGCTTAAAACATGCGGGCTTTTAACACTCATGGCGATGGCCGGCCTTTTTATCCCGGCGGGCTCTCAATCGGAAATATCGTGGTTTAAGAATATAGAAGTTGATATTGGCGATGAGCAGAGCATCGCGCAGAACCTTTCAACGTTTTCTTCTCACTTGAGAGAGGTCATTCGTATCACGGAAACGGCAGGGGAAGGGACGCTCGTTCTTCTCGATGAGCTCGGAGCCGGTACCGACCCGACAGAAGGCGCGGCACTTGCCATCG
>CAZBOM010000022.1:7876-15433 GCA_964493375.1 uncultured Mageeibacillus sp.
GTACAGATCCGTCTGAGGGAGCCGCTTTGGCGATTGCGATTCTTGACCATCTGCGGCTTTCGGGGTGTCACACCGTGGCGACAACGCACTATCGCGAGCTGAAAGGTTACGCGATGAATGAAGAGGGTGTCGAGAACGCGTGTTGTGAGTTTGATACGGAGACGTTGCAACCGACTTATAAGCTTTTGATCGGTGTTCCCGGTGTCAGTAACGCCTTTGCCATCTCGAGTCGACTGGGGCTTAGCCCGGCGATTATCGATAGAGCGAGAGCGCTCATCTCTGATGAAGGCGCTCGGTTCGAAGATCTCGTTTCTGCCATTGAGCAGAGCCACCGCGAGGCGCGTGCGATGGAAGAAGAGATCGATCGCCTTCGAAAAGAGACAGTGCGCGCGAAAGAAGCGCTTGAACAGGAGAGAGAGAATCTTTTCGACGAGCGTGAACGTTTGATGGCGAAAGCGAGAGAAGAAGCCGCCAAACTGCTTGACGAAACTCGCTCGGAAGTTGACTTGCTCCTAGAGGAAATGAGACAGGAAGTACTTGACGCAAAGACGAGTGATCATCGCGTCGCGTCGGAAGCGCGTGGGCGTCTTTCCTCGATCGAAAAAAAGTATAAAGTTCGACAGACATCGAGCCATACGAATGCTGAAATGTCTGTTGACGTGGACAGCATTAAGCTCGGTGAACTTTATGAAGCGAAATCTTTGGGTGTCTCGGGGATTCTTCGTGAGCTTCCTGATGCCAAAGATCAAGTTGTCTTAGAATCCGGTTCTTTTAAAGTGACGGTGCCGGTCAGTGAGCTCAGGCGAGTTAAACGTCAACAACAACCTGAACGGCGTAAGCGCAAATCGCCACTTGAATCATCCTCAAGTTTGAGATCCAATATTGTGATGCGAGCGGCGACAGAATTGATGCTTTTCGGAAAAAGGGTGGATGAGGCCATCGGTGAAATCGATCAATTCCTCGACGACGCTGTATTGGCGGGTCTCTCACCCGTTCGAATTGTTCACGGAAAGGGAACGGGGGCGCTTCGAAAAGCGACACATGACTATCTGTCTCGTGATAAGCGTGTCTCGATTTTTCGAGCCGGAGGTGATGGCGAGGGAGGCGATGGCGTCACTGTCGCGGAACTTAAACTTAATCGATAAAGACGACGTTACTCGTGTATAATAGATTCATATCCAACCAATCTTTTGACATTTAATAACGCCAATAAAATGTCTGAAGAATAGGATGATCAGATGGCCGGAAAGAGATAACAGCGATGAACCAGGCCTGGCTTTTCAATCAGGGACAGAACTACCAAAGCTATCGAATGCTTGGAGCACGCCCCGCGACTTCACCGGAAGGTGATCAGGGGTATCGGTTCGCTGTCTGGGCTCCTCGGGCGCAATCTGTCAGTGTCGTGGGCGATTTCAACGGTTGGGATCCTTACGCCCATTTCTTGCAACCTTATGGGACAACAGGCATTTGGCATGGCTTCGTCAGTGGAGCGTGTGACTGGCAGCGTTACAAGTACGCTATACGAACGCGTTCAGATCAAGTGTTGCTCAAAGCCGACCCCTTCGCTCGACACGCTGAAACGCGACCGGGAACGGCTTCAATTCTTTACAACTTTGAGAATGATTATACATGGGGCGATGACAGCTTCATGGCCAATCGACGTGACGCGCTCGATGTCGGCCCTCTCAATATTTATGAAGTTCACTTGGGGAGCTGGAGACGTCATGCCGATGGCAACGTTTTTAGCTACCGAGACATCGCATGGCAGCTTGCAAAATATGTGGTGGACATGGGATACAACGCGGTCGAAATCATGCCGCTGACAGAATACCCTCTCGACGCGTCATGGGGCTATCAAGTGTCGGGGTATTTCGCGGCGACATCGCGCTACGGGACACCTTCCGATCTGAAATTTTTAATCGACACGTTACACCAAGCGGGTATCCGTGTCATTCTCGACTGGGTGCCATCTCATTTCCCTCGCGATTCCTTTGCGCTCGCGCGTTTTGACGGTGAGCCGCTTTTTGAAGATCCTGATCCGAATCGAGGTGAACATGAAGATTGGGGAACGCTCGTTTTTAATTACGGTTTGACTGAAGTGCAGTCTTTCCTGCTATCGAGCGCTTGGTTCTGGATTGAGGAATTTCATATTGATGGGCTTCGTGTCGATGCCGTCAGCAGCATGATTTATCTCAACTTCGGTCGACCCGACGCCGAGCCGAATGAGCTAGGTACTTTCGATCATCTTGAGGCGATCGCGTTTATCAAGCAATTGAACAGTATGGTGCGTGAGCATTTCCCGCACTGTTTCGTGGCGGCGGAGGAATCATCACCGTATCCCGACGTGACAACACCTGTTTCTGAGGGTGGTTTGGGCTTTACACATAAGTGGAATATGGGTTGGATGAACGACACGCTCTCGTATATGGAAGCCGATTACTACGCTCGCGGTCAGTTCCATGATAAGATCACCTTCTCAATGGTTTACGCATTCCGTGAGAATTTCATTTTGCCATTCTCACATGATGAAGTGGTGCACGGCAAAAAATCACTATTAGGTCGGATGCCCGGCGATCAGTGGCGCCAATTCGCTTCACTCCGTACTTGTTATATGTATCAAATGTCTCATCCAGGTGTGAAGCTCAATTTTATGGGTAATGAATTCGCCCCCTTTATTGAGTGGCGATATTATGAAGAACTCGAATGGTTCATGTTGCAGTATCCGCGACATCGCGAAATGCAAGATTTTTGTCGCGATTTGAATCACTTTTATAAAGAGCGGACATCGTTCTGGGAAGTTGATCGCTCATGGGATGGCTTCACTTGGCTTGATCCTGACGATCGAGAGAACAGTGTCTTCTCATACGCGCGTATCAACCAAGATAAGAGCGAAATGATCGTTGTTGTTCTCAATATGACGCCGGCGACTTTTGAGACGTATCGTGTTCGAGTCCCAAAACCCGGTCAATATCGATTGATTCTCAATAGTGATTTGCCTCGATATGGAGGCAGCGGCTATGGCGCGCTTGAAGGCGATCATATCGTCTTCCACACCATCTCTTCGGCCATTTCGAAGCGAGGTGAGACACCCGGACTTTATGAAAAGCTCACGAACGCACTCCTTGAAGAAGATGTCGTCCCGAGTAATTCGTCTGACCGCGACAGTGATTCGCACCCCATGTCGAACGACAAATGGTCGTCGAGTCAACCTGTTCCCGTGATCGATATGCCTCTACCGCCTCTGGCAGGATTGTACTTGTTGTATGAGGGTGACATTGACTCATAGTGATAGACCGCGACAAGAACTTGAAGCGCGTCTCGCGTTGAACCGTGAGAAGATGACGAGAGTCGTTCATGTTTAAAGTGGACGCTTTGAATGTATAAGATACGTCATGATGAATTGACGAATCAGATCATTGTGACTCGAAGGACAACCGACAAGGCGATGACTCGCCGTAGGAAGAGGTGAAGAAGATGGCTAAGCAGGAAATCATTGCCATGATTTTGGCCGGAGGGCAAGGATCACGGCTTGGCGTACTGACAGAGTTAGTCGCGAAGCCGGCCGTACCTTTTGGAAGCCGCTATCGCATTATCGATTTCCCACTCAGTAACTGTACCAATTCAGGGGTAGAGGCGGTTGGTGTCTTGACTCAATACCAACCACTTGAATTGAACTCTTATATTGGAAACGGTCATTCATGGGATCTCGATCGTAATAACGGAGGTACCTATATCTTGCCACCATATCTCAGTCAAGTGGGCAATGAGTGGTACAAAGGGACAGCGAACGCAATCTACCAGAACATTCCATTCATCGATAGTTATGAGCCTAAATATGTGCTCATTCTCTCCGGCGATCACGTCTACAAAATGGACTATTTGAAAATGGTTGAAACGCATATCGAAAAAAAGGCCGAAGCGACCATCGCCGTCATTGAAGTGCCGTGGAGTGAGGCATCTCGATTTGGCATCATGAACACGGACACGACGGGGCGTGTTATCGAGTTTGAGGAGAAGCCGGCCGAACCAAAAAACAACTTGGCTTCGATGGGGATCTATTGTTTTTCATGGGATGTCTTACGTGAGAACTTGATAAAAGATGAGGCGAACCCTAACTCGCGCAACGACTTTGGTGGCGATGTGATCCCTGCGATGATTGCCGCGGGACACGATGTTTTCACGTATGCTTTTGATGGATACTGGAAGGATGTCGGGACGATATCGTCACTTTGGGAGAGCAACATGGATCTTCTAACCGACGCGAATCTCATCAATCTTCGCGATATCAAATGGACGATCTACTCGAGAAACCCACAAAGGCCTTCTCACTATTTCGGTCCCGATTCCACGGTTGATAATATCGCCATCACGGACGGTTCTGAAATCTTCGGGGAGTGTCACAGTACCATCGTCAGCTATAACGTCGTCGTAGAGAAAGGCGCTATTGTCAGAGACTCCATCTTAATGCCGGGTTCCTATATCGAGTCGGGGGCCATCTTGACGCGCTGTATCGTCGGTATGGATACGAGGATTGAACGAGATGTTCGCGCGACTCCCGATGAACAAGAAGGTGTCGAGTCGTTTTTGAACCATAAACTTTGCCAAGACGGGATTACCGTCATCGCGCCAAATTTGATCATTAAGTCAGGGACAAAGATCGCGGGGAATTCCATGATCGGGCCGGAACACGCCCGTGAATTTCCGCAGTATGTGGCTGAAGTTCCGCACTATTCAAGAATGGGGGTAGGGCTATGATTACCGATGCCATGGGGCTGATTCTCGCCGATAATCGTCGTATTCAATTGGGAGCGCTGACGGAGCCGAGAGCGATCGCCGCCATCCCTTTTGCAGGGCGTTTTCGCATCATTGATTTCACGCTTTCCAATATGGTCAACAGTGGAATCAAACGTGTCGGGATCGTCGCGCTGACGAAATACAAGTCGTTGATGGACCATATCGGTACGGGAGCACCGTGGGACCTCGACCGCATGAGACAAGGATTGTATTTAATCCCGCCTTATATCAATCCGATTACTCGTGAGCCCGATCGAACGGATGCGCAAAGTGTCATTGATTACGTGCGAACGGGCGATCAAGGTTATGTCATCATTTCGAGTTGTGATTTTGTGACGAATACATCGTACAAGCCTCTTCTTAATGCTCATATTGAATCGCGTGCCGATATAACAGTCTTGTATAACCAGGAAGGGCCGATTGAAGGTCCGCCTTCGATGGCGATTGAACTCGACGACGATGGTTATGTGCGGGATATGATGATCGATTATCCGCATCCGGCGAGCCAGAAGAACGCTTTCGGATTGATTGTGATTTCACGCGACCTTTTGTTGCAACTTCTGACGGAAATGATGGCACGTGGCATCGCCGATTTTTCCATTGTCGGCATTTTGCAAAACTACAAGAGAATGCGTATTCATGCCATCGAACTTGAGGAGCCTATTCTCCGTATTCACAGTATCGCGAGCTATTTTGACGCTTCGATGAAAGTGCTCGACACAAAAATCCGCCACATGCTCTTTTCCGTCGATCGACCGATTTATACGAAGGCGAAGAATAGAGCACCTTGTATTGTTTGGCCGGGGAGTGGCGTCGTCAAGAATGTGCTCGCCTCTGATGGCTGCGCCATCATGGGCGAGGTCGAAAACAGTGTATTATTTCGTGGTTGCGTCATAGGGCGCGGTGCTCGCGTGACAAATAGCGTGCTCTTTCAAGATGTGCAGATCTCGGAAGGCGTGACACTCGACCACGTCATCATTGATAAAAACAGTGTCGTCAAGATGGATGGACGCTTACTCGGGCAACCGGGCTTTCCGATTGTCATCGAGAAAAATGCGATCGTCTAAGAAAGTCTTAGAAAACTGATCATAAATAGAAGGAGTTGATACGAGTGAAAGTACTGTTTGTTACATCGGAAATGAGCCCGCTTGCCTCCACAGGTGGCCTTGGTGATGTTGCGGGTTCACTGCCTGAAGCGTTGCGTCGAGAAGGTGTCGATGTCCGTATCATCATGCCTCTTTACAATAGAATCAAGCAGACGCACGCTTCTCAGTTGAGATTTATGAGATGGTCGATGATAAGGCTTGGATGGCGTACGATGTACAGCGGTCTGTTCACGATGGAAGTCAATGGCGTGCCTGTTTATTTAATTGACAATGATTTCTATTTCGGGCATGACAGTCTCTACATTGACTATTCATTCGACATTGAGAGATTCTCCTTCTTTCAACGTGCTGTCTTGGAAGCGATGGGCGAGCCGATGGGTTTTGATCCCGACGTTATTCACTTAAATGACTGGCAGACAGGGATGATCCCGATTCTCTTAGAAGCTCATTATCAAGGTCACGGGTATCATCGTCAGGCACGAAGCCTTATAACACTACATAATTTGAAACATCAAGGTATTCACGGTCGTGAAGTAATTCAAGATTTTCTCGACTTGCCTGATTCGTACATGACAGAAACAGCGGCCCTGAAAGATGGTGTCCCTAATTTCCTCAAAGCCGGGATCGCGTGGTCGAGTCGCGTCACGACTGTTTCACCGACTTACTCTCAAGAGATCATGACGGAGTATTTCGGCGAAGGGTTGGATGACCTGCTGAAAGCGCATCGGTGGAAGGTCTCCGGTATTCTGAACGGCATTGATGTCGAACTTTTTAACCCGGCGAAAGATCCCGAAATCGCCTCAACTTACTCGCCAAAAGCGTGGGTGCGAGGAAAAGGCGCTTGCAAAAAAGCGCTTCAAGATGAGCTGGGACTCCCCAAACAAGCGAAGACACCGCTGTTCTCCATGGTGACGAGACTCGATTCGCAAAAAGGAATCGATCTGTTGCTCCATGTCATCGATGAGCTGCTGGCGGAAGATGTGCAGATTGTCGTTTTAGGAACAGGCGATCCGTCTTATGAAAAGCGTCTACAGGATGTTCAAGGAAGACACCACGATAGGATGAGAGCTGTCATCAAATTTGATCGCCATCTTGCGCGAAGAATATATGCGGGCTCAGACGCTTTTCTCATGCCGTCGATCTTTGAGCCATGCGGGTTGTCTCAAATGATCGCCATGCGTTACGGAACGCTCCCGATCGTCCGTCAGACAGGTGGACTCGCCGACACCGTTATACCGTGGAACAAGTATGAGAAGACGGGGACAGGGTTCGGTTTCTTGAATATCAACGCTCATGAGCTGCTCTACACGGCGAAAGAAGCCGCCGCGCTTTATCGCGAGGATAAGGAGAGCTGGGCGAAAATGGTTGTTTCTGCCATGGAAGGCGATTACTCATGGGATCGATCGGCAGAAGCATATAAAACACTCTACCAGGCGATGCTGGCAGAAGCGAGGTAATGATTGATTACGATAACTCATGATGTGACATCATCATTTTATAGATCACCGAAGGGCGCAGTCCCGACAGAAACAGACATTCAATTCCGCGTCGCGCTATCTGAATCATCAGGGAGAGTTCACTCTGTGCGCATGTTTTATGTGTACGGTCTCGAATCGTTTAGCGAAAGTTACGCGCTTATGGAGCGAGAGGTTCGTGA